>NZ_CP064356.1:3425000-3679875 GCF_018141545.1 Miltoncostaea oceani
CCTGCTGCCGTACGCGCTGCTGAACCCGCTCTACTGGTGCCTCCACTCCATCGCCGCGTGGCGGGCGCTCTACCAGCTGGTCCGCAACCCCTTCCACTGGGAGAAGACCCCGCACGGGCTGACGACCGAGGAGGCCGTCCTCGCCGTCGGGGGGAGCGCCGAGCAGAAGGCCCTCGCCCGGGCCTGAGCATCAGGCGGGGCGGACCCCGTGGATGATCACGGCGCCGCCGAACGAGGGACGGCGCACGCGCAGCTCCGCGAGCCCCGCCTCGCGGTGCATGTCGAGCAGCGCGGGCAGGGGGTGGCGGGCGTAGAGGTCGGGGATCGAGCGGTGGAGGAACCGCCCGACGTGCCACCAGCGGCGGCCGCCCACCACGGCGCCGCCGGCGGGCAGGACCGCGCCCGTGTAGAGGCGCCACGCCGCCCGGGGCAGCGCCCGCGGCGGCACGCCGAACTCGAGGCTCGCGAACGGGGCGCCGGGACGCATCACGCGGACCAGCTCGCGCAGCGTCGCGAGGGGGTCGTCGACGTACCGCAGCAGGTACGTGACCGTCAGGCCGTCGAACGTCGCGTCGTCGAACGGGAGGTGCTCCGCCTCGCCCTCCAACAGCGTCACCCGCTGGGCGATGCCGGCCTCCTGCAGGCGCAGGCTCGCGGCGGCGAGCATGTGGGGGCTCTGGTCGATGCCCGTCACCCGGCACCGGTGCGCCAGCACCAGCCGCTCGGCGACGGCGCCGGTGCCGGTCGCGACGTCGAGGACGTGGTCGTCGGGACCCACCGGGAGCCGCTGCACCAGGATCCGGTGCCAGCGCGGCTCCTGCCCCATCGACAGGAGCGCCGCGCGGCGGGAGTAGGCCGGGCCGGCGAGGCCCGCGAAGAGGTCGATCGCCTCGGGCTTGGCGGGAGGCGTGAACCCCCCGCGGCCCTCGCTCAGTAGAGGGCCTGCGCCAGGCGGCGCCGGAAGCGCACCGACAGCGGGTGGTGCTCGCCGAGCTCCGCGAAGACGCCGAGCATGGCGCTGCGGAGGTCGTCGCGCAGGTCCGGGCCGGCGACGCGGACGGCGTCGAGCAGGTGGGTGAGGCCCTGCTCGTAGTCCCCCCGGCCGAGGGCGGCCATGCCGGCCGCGATGTCGGGCTGGTCGAGGCCGGTGAGCCGCACCCGGGACAGCAGCGCCGCGGCGCCCTGGTCGAATGCGACGGGCTCGAGCAGCGGGGCGACCTCCGCGGCGCGGTCGTCGGCGAGCAGGAGCCGCGCCAGGGCGGTGCGCGCCGCGACGTTCGCCGGCTCAGTCTCGACGGCCTCGCGCAGCGACGCCTCGTCGCCCGCGGCGATGAGCCGCTCGACGGCCGACGGGACGAGGCGGTCGAGGAACGCCTCGACGGCGGGGGCGGGCTGCATCCCGACGAACTCCGCGACGGGGGCGCCGTCGCGGAAGCCCTTGACGTAGGGGATGCTCATGACCCGGTAGGTCTGCGCGAGACCGGGGTTCGCGTCGATGTCGACCTCCGCGAGCAGGACGGCCCCGGCGCGGCGCTCCACGGCGGCCTCGATCACCGGCGCCAGCTGGCGGCACGGCCCGCACCACGCGGCCCAGAAGTCGACGACGACCGGCAGCTCGCGTGAGCGCTCGATCACATCGACGTCGAACGTCGCCTCGGTCACATCCACGGTGCGTCCCTCCCGGTCGTTCCGAGGGGTCACCGTAGCGGAGCCGCGGCGGGGGCGGCCCCGGGCGGTACGCGGGTCAGGCGGCGACCAGCTGCTGCGGCACCGGCGGGGCGCACCGCGGGCACGGCTGCCAGTGCGCGGCGAGGTAGCGCCACGGTCCGTGGACCACGTCGCGCACGCCGGGATCGCCCCGGTGGGGGGCGTCGATGCAGTCGTCGCGGTGGTAGCGGCCCCAGCCGCCGGCACTCATGCGACCCACGCAACCCGATTCGGCGGCCCCGGGCCGCCCGTCCATCTCCGTCATGTCCCCTCCTCGGGGGAGCGCGCGGCCCCTGCCGCGCCGTCTGTCCGTTTCTCCACGTTCGACTGTAGCGCGAGCCGACTTGAGGGGGCGCGCCACCGGATCGGGGTTACGCGGATCTTCACCATGGCGGGGTGGATTCACCGCGCCGGGCCGGAGCCCTCCCGGGCCACGGACCTCGGTCATACTCCGGCGCATGGACGGCCGCGTGACCTGGCCGGCGCCCGACCCGCTGGGCGAGGCCCTGCACTTCCTGCGGATGGACGGCGCGTTCTACTGCCGCTCCGAGCTGACCGACCCGTGGGGACTGACCCTGCCGGCGATGCCGGGGTACCTGTGGTTCCACGTCGTCACGGCCGGCAGGGCGCTGCTGGAGGTCGCGGGCGCTCCCGCCGCGTGGCTCGGCCCCGGCGACGTCGCGCTCGTGCCCCAGGGCGACGGCCACGCGCTGCGCAGCGCCGACGGCGTCCCCGCCCCGGTCGTCACCGACCTCGACCTGGAGCGGCCGAGCGACCGCTACGAGGTCCTCCGCCACGGCGGCGGCGGCGCCCCGACCCTCCTGATCTGCGGCGCCGTGCGGTTCGACCACCCGATCGCCGACAACCTCACGGGGATCCTGCCGCGGACCGTGCACGTGGCGGCGGCGGACGGGCCGCGGGCGGCGCGCATGGGCGGCGTGCTCGACCTGATCGCGGCGGAGGCCGCCGACTTCCGGCCCGGCGGCGAGGCGGTCATCACCCGGCTCGCCGACGTGCTCGTCATCCAGGCGATCCGCACGTGGATCGAGACGGCCCCCGCCGCGCGGACGGGGTGGCTGGGTGCGCTGCAGGACCGCCAGATCGGTCGGGCCCTCGCGCTCATCCACCGGGAGCCCGCGCGGCCGTGGACGGTCGCGTCGCTCGCGGACCGGCTCGCGATGTCGCGGTCGGCGTTCGCGGCGCGCTTCACCGCGCTCGTGGACGAGCCGGCGATGCAGTACGTGGCGCGGTGGCGCATGCAGCTCGCCCGGGACGCCCTCGCGACCGAGGCCGTGACGGTCGCCGAGCTCGCCGACCGGCTCGGCTACCGGTCGGAGGCGGCGTTCGCGCGGGCCTTCAAGCGCGTCGTCGGGGTCCCGCCGGGGACGGTGCGGCGCGACGGGCGGGCGCGCGCCCCGCGGGTCGCGTCGATCACCGGCGCACCCGTCCGGGTGCGCCGGCCCGCCCCCGACCCATGACCCCGACGCGACGCGGACGGCTCGGGTGCGCGCCGGCCCTCTATGGTGTCCGGTCGTCGTGAGTCACCGAGGGGGGACCGTTGTCCGACCAGTACATCTTCACCATGTACCGCCTGCGGCGGACGCACCCGCCGGACAAGGTGGTCCTCGACAACGTGTCGCTGTCGTTCATGCCGGGGGCGAAGATCGGCGTGCTCGGCGGCAACGGCGCCGGCAAGTCGACGCTGCTGCGGATCATGGCCCAGATCGACAAGGACTTCTCCGGTGACGCGGTGCTCGCCCCGGGGGCGACGGTCGGCCTGCTCCCCCAGGAGCCGGACCTCGACCCCACGAAGGACGTCCGCGGCAACGTCGAGGAGGGCGCCGCCGAGACGGTGGCGCTGCTGCGGCGCTTCGAGGACATCGGCGCGCGCCTGGGCGAGATGGAGCCCGACGAGATGGAGAAGGCGCTCGAGGAGTACGGAGAGCTGCAGGAGCAGATCGACAAGCTCGACGCGTGGGACCTCGACCGCAAGCTCGACGTCGCCATGGACGCCCTGCGGGTGCCGCCCGGCGACCAGGACGTGACGACCCTGTCGGGTGGCGAGCGGCGCCGGGTGGCGCTGTGCCGCCTGCTGCTCTCCCAGCCCGACCTGCTGCTCCTCGACGAGCCCACCAACCACCTCGACGCGGAGTCGGTGGCGTGGCTGGAGCGGCACCTCGAGGAGTACCCGGGGACCGTCGTCGCGGTCACCCACGACCGGTACTTCCTCGACAACGTCGCCGGCTGGATCCTCGAGCTGGACCGCGGCCGGGGCATCCCGTGGCAGGGCAACTACTCGTCGTGGCTCGAGCAGAAGCGCATCCGGCTGGAGCACGAGGAGAAGACGGAGTCGGCGCGCCAGAAGGCCCTCGCCCGCGAGCTGGAGTGGGTGCGCAGCTCCCCGAAGGCCCGCCAGGCGAAGAGCAAGGCCCGCATCGCGAACTACGAGAAGCTCGTGGCGGAGGAGGGCGACCGCCGCCAGCGCACCGTCGAGATCCGCATCCCCGCCCCGCCCCGCCTCGGCGACCTGGTGCTCGAGGCGAAGAACCTCACGAAGGGCTTCGGCGACCGCCTGCTGATCGACGACCTCTCCTTCACCGTCCCGCCCGGCGCGATCGTCGGGGTGATCGGGGCGAACGGCGCCGGCAAGACGACGCTGTTCCGCATGATCTCCGGTCAGGAGCAGCCCGACGGCGGCTCCATCCGCCTCGCCGACGCCGTCCAGCTCGCCTACGTCGACCAGTCGCGCGACGACCTCGACCCGACGCGGACGGTGTGGCAGGAGGTCTCGAACGACCAGGACATCATCAAGCTCGGCGGCACCGACGAGATGAACTCCCGGCAGTACGTCGCGTCGTTCAACTTCAAGGGCGGCGACCAGCAGAAGCCCGTCGGCCAGCTCTCCGGCGGTGAGCGCAACCGCGTCCACCTGGCGAAGCTCCTCGCCGGCGGCGGCAACCTGCTGCTCCTCGACGAGCCGACGAACGACCTCGACGTCGACACCCTCCGCGCGCTGGAGGAGGCCATCGTCGCGTGGTCCGGCTGCGCCATGGTCACCTCCCACGACCGGTGGTTCCTCGACCGCGTCGCGACCCACATCCTCGCCTTCGAGGGCGACAGCCAGGTGACGTGGTTCGAGGGCAACTTCCAGGAGTACGAGGACCACCGGCGCCGCACCCTCGGCGAGGAGGCCACCCGGCCCCACCGCATCACCTACCGGAAGCTGCACGCCCCCGGGTGAGCCACACTTTGCCTGTGCGTGACGCGCAATGTATTTTGCGTGTCATGCATAGTCAGTTCGCGGTCGGCCTGCCGATCTTCCGCTCCGACGGCCAGGCCCGCCTGCTCTCGGTCCTCGTCCTCGACGAGGCCGGGACGTGGCGTTCCCTCAGCGAGCTGGGGCGCCTCACCGACCTCGCCCCGTCGTCCGTGATGCGCGAGGTGGACCGCCTCGAGTCGGCGGGGCTCGTCGAGACCGAGCGGGTCGGCAACGTCCGGCGGGTCCGCGCCGACCGCGGATCCCGCTTCCACGCCGACCTGCGCGGCCTGCTGCTCAAGGCCTACGGCCCCGAGCCCGTCCTCCGCGCGGCATTGTCCCCCGTCCGGGGCGTCCGGCAGGCGTACCTGTTCGGGTCCTGGGCCCGGCGTTCGCGGGATCCCGGCGACTCCGCCGAGGAACCACACGACCTCGACCTGCTCGTCGTCGGCGATCCGCGACCCGAGGACGTCTACCGCGCCTGCGCCGAGGCGGAGGCGCAGCTCCATCTCGCCATCGACCCCGTCATCGTCAGCGAGGAGCAGTGGAGTGGCGCTGAGGAGACCGCGTCGATGCGCGGCTTCCTGGCCGCCGTCCGCGCCGACGCCCCGATCGCCCTCCTGGGTGACGAGCCGCGGTGAACATCGACGACCTGGTCGCGGCGCGGCGACTGGAGCGCGTCCCGGCGGACCCGGCGGCGGCGCGGGAGCGCCTGGCGACCTGCCGCCGGCACCTGCGCTCGGCCGGCCTGATCGCCGAGGGGGACCCGGATGCGGCGTACGCGCCGCTCTACGACGCCGCGCGGACGGCCACCGCGGCTCACATGCTGGCGGCGGGTCTGCGCGCCCGCAATGCGCCGGGGGCCACGAGGCCACCGCGCAGTACGCCGCCCTGGCCCTCGATGTCGCCGCAGCGGGGGAGCTCGACCGCATGCGCCGGTTCCGGAACAGGATCGAGTACGGCACGACGCGCTTCTCGCCGGCGCAGGTCGCCGGGGACCTGGCGCATGCGACGGCGATCGTGGAGTGCGTGGAGAGCGACCTGCCGGGACCGCCCTGATCCCGCCGGAGCGGCGAGGGGGCGCGACGGCGGTCGGGGGCGGGTCGCGCGGGCACGTGGGCGGGGGCACGCGGGCGGTGGGTGCGGCCCCGCTGCGGTAGGCTTTCCGGTCGGACTGCCGACCGCCCCGAGGAGACCGAAGTGAGCCCTGCGCCCGATCCCTTTTCCGCCCGCGACACGCTCGAGGCGGGCGGGCGCTCCCACGTCATCTACCGCCTCGACGCGGTCCGGCCGGACCTGGCGCGGACGCCGTACACCATCAAGGTGCTGCTGGAGTCCGTGCTGCGCAACTGCGGCCGCGGCTTCGTGACCGAGGACGACGTCCGGTACCTCGCCGGGTGGACGCCCCGCTCCGGCCTCACGGGTGAGGTGCCGTTCCTCCCCGCCCGCGTCGTGATGCAGGACTTCACCGGCGTCCCGTGCGTCGTCGACCTCGCCGCGATGCGCGACGCGATGAGCGCCCTCGGCGGCGACCCGAGTCTGATCAACCCGCTCGTGCCCGCCGACCTCGTCATCGACCACTCCGTGCAGGTCGACCGCTTCGGCACCCACGAGGCCTTCGCCCAGAACGTCGAGCGCGAGTACGAGCGCAACCAGGAGCGCTACATGCTCCTGCGGTGGGCGCAGCAGGCGTTCCGCGACTTCCGCGCCGTCCCGCCCGGCACCGGCATCGTCCACCAGGTCAACCTCGAGTACCTGTCGCCGGTCGTGCAGACCCGCGAGGTCGACGGCGAGCTGCAGGCGTTCCCCGACACCCTCGTCGGCACCGACTCCCACACGACGATGATCAACGGCGTCGGCGTCCTCGGCTTCGGCGTCGGCGGCATCGAGGCGGAGGCCGTGCTCCTCGGCCAGCCGCTCTCCCAGCCGACCCCGACCGTCATCGGCCTCAAGCTCACCGGCCGCCTCGGCCTCGGCACCACCGCGACCGACCTGGTGCTGACCGTCACCGAGATGCTCCGCAACCACGGCGTCGTCGGCAAGTTCGTCGAGCTCTACGGCGCCGGCCTCTCCGGGCTGACCCTCGCCGACCGGGCGACCATCTCCAACATGTCCCCCGAGTTCGGCGCGACGGCGACGATGTTCCCGATCGACGACGAGACGCTCCGGTACATGGACACCACCGGCCGCCCCGCCGACGTCATCGCGCTGACCGAGGCCTACGCGAAGGCGCAGGGCATCTGGCGCACCGACGACGACCCGGACCCCGAGTTCGACGAGACCCTCGAGCTCGACCTCGCCACCATCGTCCCGAGCCTCGCCGGCCCCCGCCGGCCGCAGGACCGGGTCGAGCTCGGCGCCGTCGCCGGCGAGTTCCGCGGCCACTTCGCCGACGGCCTCGTCCAGAACGGCGCGGGCCCCCACTACGAGCCCGTCCAGGTCACCGTCGAGGGCGAGACCTTCCCCCTCCAGACCGGCTCCGTCGCCATCGCCGCCATCACGTCGTGCACCAACACGTCGAACCCGTCGGTGATGATCGGCGCCGGGCTCCTCGCCAAGAAGGCCGTCGAGAAGGGCCTCACCACCCCACCGTGGGTGAAGACCAGCCTCGCCCCCGGCAGCCGCGCCGTCACCGGGTACCTCGACCGCGCCGGGCTCACCGACTACCTCGACCAGCTCCGCTTCGACCTCGTCGGCTACGGCTGCACCACTTGCATCGGCAACTCCGGCCCCCTCGCCGCGCCGATCGACGCCGCCATCGAGGAGAACGGCCTCGTCGCCGCGGCCGTCCTGTCGGGCAACCGCAACTTCGAGGGCCGCATCCACCCGAACGTCCGCGCCAGCTACCTCGCGTCGCCGCCGCTCGTCGTCGCGTACGCGCTCGCCGGGCGGGTCGACATCGACCTCACCAGCGAGCCGCTCGGCGAGGGCAGCGACGGGCCCGTGTACCTCGCGGACATCTGGCCGAGCCAGGAGGAGGTCGCCGAGGCCCTGGGCGGCGCGGTCGACCGGAAGCTCTTCGAGGAGAGCTACGCCACCGTCTTCGAGGGCGACGACCGCTGGCGCGCGCTGCCGGTGCCGGAGGGCCAGACCTACGCCTGGGACTCCGACTCCACCTACGTGCAGCTCCCGCCGTTCTTCAGCTCCATCACCCCCGAGCCGCCCCCGGTCACCGACATCGTCGGCGCCCGGGCCCTCGCGGTGCTGGGCGACTCGATCACGACGGACCACATCTCGCCGGCCGGCGTGATCCCCGTCAGCTCACCCGCCGGGAAGTACCTCACCGAGCACGGCGTGGACCCCCGCGACTTCAACAGCTTCGGCTCGCGGCGCGGCAACCACGAGGTGATGATGCGCGGCACCTTCGGCAACATCCGCCTCCGCAACCAGCTCGCCGGCGGCAAGGAGGGCAACTGGACGGAGTACCTGCCCACCGGTGAGATCACGTCGATCTACGACGCCTCCATGGCGTACCAGGAGGCCGGGACGCCGCTGATCGTCATGGCGGGGGCGCTCTACGGCAACGGGTCGAGCCGCGACTGGGCCGCCAAGGGCACCCTGCTGCTCGGCGTCCGCGCCGTGATCGCCAAGTCGTTCGAGCGCATCCACCGCGGCAACCTCGTCGGGATGGGCGTCCTGCCCCTCCAGTTCCTCGAGGGCGACGGTCACGAGGAGCTCGGCCTCACCGGACGCGAGACCTTCGCGCTCACGGGCCTCGCGACGCTCGCCCCCCGCGACACCGTCACGATCGAGTACACCCGCGAGGACGGCACCACCGGCTCGTTCCAGGCCCTCGCGCGCATCGACGGGCCGACGGAGCTGAACTACATCCACAACGGCGGGATCCTGCCGACCGTGCTGCGGCGCCTCTACAAGGAGAGCACCGCCTCCTAGCTGTAGTCACCCGCAGCGTTGTTGACGGTTCCGGGTTGACGTAGCGAGGACCCCCGAGGGAGTTGTGGAGGTGACTAAGCCTTCCCAGCCCCAAGGGGGTCCTCATGGCTCACGCTAACGCCCGCCTCACCGTCCACGGAAGGATGCTGCTGGTTCAGCGGGTGGTGGCCGGCCACCGGCCAGCCGATGCCGCCCACCAACTCGGATGCTCACGCGCCACCGCCTACAAGTGGCTGCGCCGCTTCCGTGAGGAGGGCCCCTCGGGCCTGGCCGACCGACCGAGCCGGCCGCATCGCTGCCCGCACCGCACCCCCCAAGCCACCGTGAGGCGCATCCTGTGGGCCCGGGCCACCCACCGCCGTGGCGCCGACTGGATCGGCGCTGAGCTCGGGGTGGCGGCCTCGACGGTGGGCCGGGTGATCGCCCGCCACCGCATGCCCCTCCTGCGCGACCTGGACGCCCTCACCGGGGAGCCCGTGCGCCAGGGGCCGGTCAGCCGGGTGCGCTACGAACGCGAACGGCCCGGTGAGCTGATCCACATCGACGTCAAGAAGCTCGGGCGGATCCGGGAAGGCGGAGGCTGGCGGGCCGTTGGCCGGGCGGCGGCACCCTCGGCGCGGGGGACCCTGGGTTACGACTACGTCCACTCCGCCGTCGATGACCACTCACGGCTCGCCTACTCAGAGATCCACCCCGACGAGCGCGGAGTCACCTGCGCGGGGTTCCTCACCCGCGCCGCCGCCTTCTTCAACTCCCACGGCATCACCCGGATCGAGGCGGTGATGAGCGACAACGCCTTCTCGTACAGGCTCTCACGGGACTTCCAGGCCGCCCTCGCCGGCCTCGGCGCCCGCCACATCCTCATCCGCCCCCACTGCCCCTGGCAGAACGGGAAGGTCGAGCGGTTCAACCGCACCCTGCTCACCGAGATGCTTCTATCGGCGTCAAGAAGCTAATCGGGCGCTCCTCTCGAGGAAGCGGAAGAGCTGGCGAGCGACGGTGCGTTTGAGGCAGCGTTGGATCTCGCGCAGGCTGCGCCCCTCGGCGCTGCGGCGGGAGACGTAGGCACGGGTCGCCTCGTCGTGGCGCATACGCACCAGCACGATGTTGTGCAGGGCTCGATTGAGCTGGCGATCGCCCTGGCGTGAGAGCCGGTGCCGGCTGACCTGGCCGGAGGACGCCGGGATGGGCGCCACACCAGCCAGCGCGGCGAACGCCGCCTCGCTGCGGATTCGTCCAGGGTGCGACCAGCTCACAAGCAGCTGGCTCGCGGTGATGACGCCGAGCCCGGGCAGTTCGAGCAGGGCGGGGCAGATCGCGCGGACAAGCCGCGCGAGTTCGGCCTCAAGCACAGCGGATTCACCGGTGAGGTGATCGATGCGCTGCGCGGTCGCCCGCAGCGCAAGAACCGCGGCTCGTCGTTCCTCGTCGTGGCGCTGCATCAGGTGCAGGCGAGAGCAGGTGCGGATGAGCTCGGCTCGTGTGAGACCGCGCAGCGATTCGCGCAAGACGCTCGGCGAGGTGACGACGAGCGCCCTCAGCTGATTGATGGCGGCCGTGCGTGCGGCGATGCTCGCCCTGCGGGTGGCCAGCAGGACACGCAGCGCCTCGCGAACGCCACGCGCCCGCGGGCTTGCCAGATGGGCTCGGCTGAGCGCCTCGCGCGCCGCGCGAAGGGCGTCAAGGCCGTCATCCTTGCCGCGTCGGCGCGCCGGACGCGAGGGGCGGTCGATCTCGACGACCGCCTCACCGAGGGCCACCAACAGCGCCGTGAGGCCCGCTCCGTAGCTGCCTGTTTGCTCGATCGCCCATAGGCGCGGCCCAGGGGCGGCGGCCCTGACAGCGTCGATCAGCCGCTCGAGCCCTGGCGGGTCGGTCGTCGCCGCGAACTCGGCGCGCAAGCTGCCCGTGCGGTCGACGAGGGCGGCCGCATGAGTCTGGGAATGGGTGTCGACACCTACGACGTGGGCGAAGTCCTCTGCCACGATGGCCATGCGGTGCTCCTTCCTGGATCGAGCGCCGTCTGCGGCGCCGGCCTGGATGAAGACACCGTGCGGCAGGACTGTGATGGGTCACGGCTGCAGCCGGACAGGCTTCTGATCAGGCCAGCAGGCGGTTGGCCAGGCCGGCGCCGGCATCGGAGCGACATATCTCAGCGACAGGCACGCACCAGGCGGCCAATGGGCGCTATGGGTCACCTCCGACACCGACGCCAGCCTGACAAACGGCCCGAGGACCGCCCACCCAGACTCACAATGGGCCTACTCGCAGGTGTTCACCAGCAACACCCAGCGGGCCGGGTGCCTGCCAGACTTCCTCGAGCACTACAACACCCAACGCCGCCACAGCAGCCTCAACGGCCGCCCGCCGATCAGCCGCCTGTCAACAACGTGGTGACCAACTACACCTAGCGCCCACCACCCTCCCGGGGCCGGTCCACGGCCCGGGAGGGTGGGTGATGTCTCGCCCGTCCCTGGATTTCCGTGTCGGGGGGCCGACAATAAGGCGGTGACCACACACGGCGTCCCCACCCGCAACCCCGCCCCCGGCCGGGACGCGCGCGACGGGGGATGGGCGGACGCGGCGCGGCGCGAGCGCCGCCTGCAGGCCCTGCAGACCACGATCCTGATCGGGCTGTCGCTGCTGGTCGCCGTCACTCCCCGGTCCCGGTGGCCGCCGCCGTCTGAGGCCGGGGGGCGCCCCCGGGCCCCCTCCCCCGGTCGCGCGCGTCGCTAGCCGAAGCGCCCCGTGATGTAGTCCTGGGTGCGCTTGTCGGCCGGCGCCGTGAAGATCTGCTGCGTCTCGCCCGTCTCGGCGAGCACCCCGTACCTCAGGCCCTTGTCGAGGCCCGACACCGTGAAGAACGCGGTGCGGTGCGAGACGCGGGCGGCCTGCTGCATGTTGTGGGTCACGATCACGATCGTGTACTGCGCGACGAGGTCGTTCATGAGGTCCTCGATCGCGAGCGTCGAGATCGGGTCGAGGGCCGAGCACGGCTCGTCCATGAGGATCACCTCGGGCTCGACGGCGATCGCGCGGGCGATGCACAGCCGCTGCTGCTGGCCGCCGGAGAGGGCGAACGCGTCCTTGTCGAGCTTGTCCTTGACCTCCTCCCACAGGGCGGCGCGGCGGAGGGCCTCCTCGATCTTATCGTCGGTGACCTTCATGCCGTTGACCTTCATCCCGAACGACATGTTGTCCCGGATCGACTTCGGGAACGGGTTCGGCTTCTGGAAGACCATCCCGATGCGCCGGCGGACGTCGACCGCGTCGACGTCGGAGGCGTAGAGGTCCTGGCCGTGGAAGTGCAGGGTCCCGTCGACCCGGGTGCCGGGGATGAGGTCGTTCATCCGGTTCAGGCAGCGCAGGAACGTCGACTTGCCGCAGCCGGACGGTCCGATCAGGGCGGTGATCTCGTGGCGGCGGACGTCGAGGTTCACGTCCTCCAGCGCCTTGACGCTCCCGTAGTGGAAGTCCAGCCCGGAGGCGCGGAACACGACCTCGTGCGATCCCGCCGGGCGGTCGGGGGCGATGGCTTCGGGCGTCGTGATCCTGTCCTGGTGCACCTCGGCTGCTCCCCGCGGGACGGTCGTTGTCGTGGACTGCGGGACCTGATCGGACACGATCGTCCTCCTCACCAGCGTCGGCTGTACTTGGCACGCAGGAAGATGGCGACGGCGTTCATCAGGACCAGCACGACGAGCAGCACGATGATGCCTGCTGCGGCCAGTTCTTGGAATGCCTCCTGCGGTCGGTCGGTCCAATCGAAGATCTGGAGCGGCATCGCGAACAGGGGGGTCTCGTTCGCGTCGAGCGGGTTGACGCTCGGCACCTGCGTGCCGAACGCGACGCCGCCGACGACGATCAGCGGGGCCGACTCGCCGAGGGCCCGCGACATCGCGAGGATCGTCCCCGTCAGCATCCCGGGGATCGCCGCCGGGACGACCTGGCGGGAGACGGCCTGCCACCGCGTGGCGCCGAGGGCCATGGCCCCCTGCTCGATCGACACCGGCACGGCCCGCAGGGCCTCCCGGCTCGAGATGATCACGATCGGCAGCACCAGCAGCGCCAGGGTGAGCCCACCGGCGAGCAGGGACTTCTGCAGGCCGATGAACGTCACGAAGATCGCGAGGCCGAGCAGCCCGTAGATGATCGACGGGACGGCCGCGAGGTTCGAGATGTTCACCTCCACCGCCCGGTTCACGGGCGGGCCGATGCGGCTCCACGCGAACGCGGCGCGCACGCCGACGCGGCGCAGGACCAGCGCGGCCCCGCCGGTGCCGTCCGCCTCCATCTCGTGCAGGCGGCGCTGGCGGGCGTAGGCGGTCGACAGGAGCTGCTCGCGGCCGATGGCGGCGAACTTCTCGAGGTAGATCGCCGCGGCGAAGCCGACGGGGATCGCGACGGCGAACGTCAGGAGCATCAGCACCAGCGACCCGCGGAGCGCCGAGTTGAAGCCGGCGCGCGAGGCGCGCGAGGAGACGGGGTCGGTGAGGAAGTCCCAGGTGAGGGTCGCCCAGCCCGACTGGACGATCGAGACGCCGAGCCACGCGAGCACGGAGAGGGCGATGAGCACCGCGCTGAGGACGGCGGCGTGGAAGAGGGCGTCCGCGGGGCGGGGCCGCTTGCGCCGCAGCGGGCGCACCGCGGCGGAGTCGGCGACACGGGGGACGTCGGTGGCCATCGTGCCCCCCCTACTGGTAGACGGTCCGGAAGCGGCGCACGAAGCGCACCGCGACCAGGTTGATGGCCAGGGTCACCACGAAGAGCACGATCCCGACGGCGAAGATCGAGGTGTACTGGGTGCTGCCGCGGGTCGCCTCGCCCTTGGAGATCGCGACGATGTAGGCCGTGATCGTCTGCATCGGGTCGCGGGGGTCACCGGAGAGGATCGGCTGGGTGCCCGCCGCGAGGGTGACCGCCATGGTCTCGCCGACGGCGCGTGAGACGCCGAGGACGACGGCCGCCATGACGCCCGAGAGGGCGGCCGGCAGCACGACGCGGGTGCTCACGACGCGCTTCGTCGCGCCGACGCCGTACGCGCCCTCGCGCATCGCCCGCGGCACGGCGCGCATCGCGTCCTCCGACAGCGAGCTGATCAGCGGGGTGATGAGGATGCCGACGACGATGCCCGCCGAGAGGGCGCTGAACAGCTGCCCGTCGGGCAGGACGCCGATGTCCTGGAGCGCCGGGGTGATCGACTCGAGGGCGAAGAACCCGAGCACGATGGTCGGCATCCCGGCGAGGAGCTCCAGGATCGGCTTCACGACCTTGCGGAACGGCTCGGTCGCGTACTCGGAGAGGTAGATCGCCGCGCCGATGCCGAGCGGCACGGCGACGACGGTGGCGATGCCGGCGATCCACAGGGAGGCGATCAGCAGCGGCATCATCCCGTAGCTGCCGTTGACCGGCTGCCAGACGGTGCCCGTCAGGAAGTCGATGAACGAGACGTCGGCGAAGAACGGGGCGCCCTCGGTCACGAGGGTCACCACGATGCCGATCGTCACCAGGACGGAGACGACCGCGGCCGCCCCGAGGAGCAGGAGGATGACCTGCTCCCCGAGGCGACGGCGCCGCCGCCGGAGCACCGGGCCCGCGCCCGGTGTGCCTGCCGTGGTCGTCACGCGCGCAGCCTACTCGGGGACCCTGGCGAGGGCCTCGTCCAGCGCGTCCTGGGGCGCCGGCACGAACTGCAGGTCCTCGGCGAGCGCGGTGGCGTTCTCGAGGTAGTAGCGCACGAAGGCCTTCACCTCGGGCTTCTCCAGCGACGCCGTCTTGACGTAGATGAAGAGGGGCCGCGAGAGCGGGTAGCTGCCGTCGGTGATGGACTCGGTGGTGGGCTCGACGCCGTCGAGGGTGAACGGCGCGAGGGTGTCGGCGTTCTCCTCGTAGTAGGTGAAGCCGAAGTAGCCCATCGTCCCGGGGCCGCTCTGCACGGCGCGGACGATCACGTTGTCGTCGGCCGACGCGGTGTAGTCCTGCCGGGGGGTGACCGTCTCGCCCGCGGCGTCCTCGCCGAGGATCTCCTCGTTGAAGAAGTCGTACGTGCCGGACTGCGAGTCGGGGCCGGCGAGCGCGAGCGGCACGTCGTTGAAGTCTCCGCCCGGGATGTCGCTCCAGTTCTTGATCGTCGACTTCGGGCCCCAGATGGCCTTCAGCTGGGCGGACGTGATGTCCGTGCCGCCGACGTCGGCGTTGGAGCTGGTGACGATGGTGATGCCGTCGGAGGCGACGCGGAGCTCCTCGTAGGCGACGCCGCCCGCCTCGCAGGCGGCGACCTCGTCGTCCTCGATGGCGCGCGACGCGTTCGAGATGTCGGTCTCGCCGGTGCAGAAGCGCTCGAAGCCGCCGCCGGTACCGGACGTGCCGACGGTGATGTTGACGTCGCCGTTGTCGGCGGCGAAGTCCTCGGCCGCGGCCGAGGTGAGGGGCGCGACGGTCGAGGAGCCGTCGATCACGATGTTGCCCGACAGCGCGGCGGCGTCACCGCCACCCGAGGTCGCGGTGGCGTCCTCGTCGTCGTCACCGCATCCGGCCACGGCCAGCGAGCCCAGGGCGAGCACCGCCGAGGCGGCGATCAGGGCGATCCGGCGTCCACGTGCCATACGTCGTCACTCCTTGGAGAGGGGGTGGGGACCCCGCCGGCGGCGGGTGCCCCGGGGGACCGCGGCGACGGTACGACAAGGGTCGCGGAGCACAGGTGACGTTCCGGTGACTCCGTGGTGAACAAGCTGTGAACGGCAGCCGATGGAGTACAGGCCTAGACTCGCGGTACCAGGGAGGCGACGGTGTTCCACGACGTTCAACAGCAGGCGGGACGGATCGGACGCGCCCTCGCGCGACGCGGTCGCGCGGCGACGGCCCGGGCCACGCGGACCGCGACGATCGCGGCGGCGAGCGCCCGGACGGCGGGGCCGGCGGGGCTCCCCGCCCTCGCCCGGCGGACCGCCCACCTCGTCGGCACCCGGCGGTTCGGGTTCGACGAGGCGTACACGCTCGGGCTGCTCGCGCCCTCGGTGGACGACGACGCCATCGACGCCGCCGTGTCCAAGAGCGAGATGATCGCGGCGCAGGCCCGCCTGAACCCCAACGAGTTCTGGTACCTGACCGAGGACAAGGCGATCTTCTACCGCCTCGCCGAGCAGCTCGGCCTGCGTGTGCCCACCCTCTACGCCGTCCTGTGCGAGTCGGGGCCCGGCTGGTCGCACACCGGCGAGGTCCTCGCCGACGCCGGGGACTGGGAGCGCCTGCTGCTGTCCGACGCGCTGCCCGACACCTTCGTGATCAAGCCGGCCCGCGGGTACTACGGCCTCGGCGTCCGCGTGATCGAGCGAGGCGGCGGCACCCTCCACGAGCTCGGCCGGGGCGACGTCGACGCCGGCGCCCTCTGCCGGGAGCTGGTGTCCGACCCCCAGTTCCACGTCTACGTGGTGCAGGAGCGGCTCGAGAACCACCCCGACATGCCCGGCGGGCGCAGCGCCCTGCAGACGGCCCGCATCGCGACCCTCGTCGACCGCGACGGCGGCGTCCGGGTGATCAACTCCTTCTTCAAGACGGCGCTCGACGGTGCGGCGATCGACAACTTCCGGCTCGGCGCGACCGGCAACTACTCGAGCGTCCTGGACGTCCGCGACGGGACGTTCGCGAACGTGGTCGGGGCGGGCGAGGGCGGTGTGCTCACCGAGGTCACGCCGCCCGAGGGCGTCAACGCCCCCCGCGTCGGTCAGAAGCTGCTGATGTGGGACGAGTGCTGCGCCCTGGTGGCCGCCGCCGCCCCCCACTTCCTGCCGATGCGCTGCATCGGGTGGGACGTCGCCGTCACGCCGACCGGCCCCGTGATCGTCGAGGCGAACATGTGGTGGGACCCGGTCGGCTCGCAGCGATCGATCCGGGACGCTCTGGAGATCATGCGCCGGGCCTGAGAGGCTGGCCGCGCACGAGGGGGCTCGCGCGCGGAGGCCGCTTCCGGAGAGGGGCGCGTCGTGGGTGCGGTGGCGAAGGCGGGATCGAGGGTGGCGCACGCGGCGACGTGGCGTGCCCGCGCCGTGCGCGACCACGTCGCGCGGACGATCGAGATCGCACGGGCGACGCGACGGGCGCACGGGGCCGGGCCCCTCGCCGTCGGGGCCCGGGCGCTCGACATGTCGCGGCGGGGGTTCACCCTCGACGAGGCGTTCGCGCTGGGGCTGCTCGACCCGGGTCGTCCCGCCGCGGAGGTGGACGACCTGCTGAGCAAGCGGCGCCTGATCGGCGTCCAGTCCGGCCTGAACCCGAACGAGTTCTGGTACCTCACCGAGGACAAGGCGATCTTCTACCGACTCGCCGAAGCCCTCGGCCTGCCGGTCCCGCGCCTGTACGCCATCCTCTGCCAGTCGGGTCCCGGCTGGACCCGCGACGGCACGGTCCTCGCGGAGCCCGACGACTGGGCCCGGTACCTCGCCACCGGCGCGCCGGACGAGTTCGTCGTGAAGCCGGCGCGGGGGTACCACGGCCTCGGCGTGCGGGTCGTCACGCGCCGCCCCGACGGCGTCCTCGACGTCATGGGCGCCGGCCCGACGACCGTGAGCAGGCTCTGCGGGGAGCTGGCCGCCGACCGCCAGTTCCACGTCCACGTGGTGCAGGAGCGCCTGCGCGACCACCCGGACCTGCCGGGCGACGGCTCCGCGCTGCAGACCCTGCGCATCGTCACGTTCGTCGCCCGCGACGGGACCGTCGAGGTCGTCAACGCGCAGTTCCGCATGACCGCCCCCGGCAACCCGGTCGACAACTTCTCGAACGGCACGACCGGCAACGTGCTCGCGATCATCGACCTGCGCGACGGGACGATGGGCGAGATCCTCCACGCGGGACCGCACCGCGAGTACCTCATGACGCCGGCGGGGACGTGGCCGGGCGGGCCGCCCGCCGGCGCCCGCCTCCCCTGCTGGGAGGGGATCGTCGCGGCCGTCACGTCGGCGGCACCGCACTTCCTCCCGCACCGCGCGATCGGGTGGGACGTGGCGATCACCCCGGACGGCCCCCGGATCGTCGAGGCTAACATCTGGTGGGACTCCCCCAGCCCACAGGCCGGGATCGCGGCCCTCGCCGAGCGGATGCGGACCACCTGACGGGTTCCGCCGCTCCCCGGCCGTGCGCCGTGGGATGATCCGCCCCGTGTCCCCGATCGCCGGCATGGCCGACGGCGCCCCCTCGGACGCCGTGCGCCGCATCCTCCAGGCCCACCGGCGCCTCGCCGTGGTCGGCCTGTCGCCCCGCCCGGACCGGCCGAGCCACCGGGCGATGGTGCACATGCAGGCCAACGGCTACGTGATCACGCCGGTCAACCCGCGGTGCGACGAGGTGCTCGGCAACCCGTGCGTCCCGACGCTGGAGGCGGCGGCGGAGCAGGGGCCCCTCGGGATCGTCAACGTGTTCCGGCGCCCCGAGGACGTGCCGCCGATCGTGGACGAGGCGATCCGCCTCGGCGCGGAGGTGATCTGGCTGCAGCTCGGCATCACCGAGCCGGCGTCCGCGGCCCGCGCCCGCGCCGCGGGGCTGGAGGTGGTGCAGGACCGCTGCATCAAGATGGAGCACTGCCGCTACTTCGGGGGGTTGAACGTGGTGGGCCTCTCCACCGGGGTGATCGGCTCGCGGCGGATGGGGGGCTTCCACCCGTGAGCGCCGCGGCCGACGACGGCGGGCGGGCGTTCGGGTTCGACACGCGGGCCCTGCACGCCGGGCAGCGGGTCGACGCGGAGACGGGGTCGCGCGCCGTCCCGATCCACCAGACCGCCGCCTACGTCTTCGAGGACGCCGACCACGCGGCGGACCTCTTCGACCTCAACCGGTTCGGCAACATCTACACGCGCCTCATGAACCCGACGACCGCGGTGTTCGAGGAGCGGATGGCGAGCCTCGAGGGGGGCGTCGGCGCCCTCGCGACGTCGAGCGGGCTCGCCGCCCAGGCCGTCGCGATCATGACCCTGCTCGACGCCGGGGACCACATCGTCGCGTCGCGGCACCTGTACGGGGGCAGCCACAACCAGCTCGCGATGACGTTGAGCCGGTTCGGCGTCACCACGACGTTCGTGGACCCCGCCGACCCCGCCGCCTGGCGCGCCGCCGTCACCCCGCGGACGCGGCTGCTGTACGGCGAGACGATCGGCAACCCGCGGCTCGACGTCCTCGACATCGCCATGGTCGCGGGGGTCGCGGGGGAGCACGGCCTGCCCCTGCTGGTCGACAACACGTTCGCGACGCCGTACCTGTGCCGTCCGTTCGAGCACGGCGCGCACCTCGTCAGCCACTCCGCCACGAAGTGGATCTGCGGTCACGGCACCACGATCGGCGGCGTCCTCGTGGACGGCGGCACGTTCCCGTGGGAGGACGGCATGTTCCCGGGGCTGGTGGAGCCGAGCCCGGGGTACCGGGGCCTGCGCTACGCCGAGACGTTCGGGAACTTCGCGTTCGTGATGAAGGCGCGCGTCGAGACCATGCGCGACCTCGGGCCGGTGCTCTCCCCCTTCAACGCGTTCCTGCTGCTGCAGGGCCTCGAGACGCTGTCGCTGCGGATGGACCGCCACGTCGCCTCCGCGGCGGCCGTCGCGGAGTTCCTCGCGGGCCACCCGGGCGTGACGTGGGTGGCCTACCCCGGGTCCCCCGGGGGTCCGGAGGCGGAGCGCGCCGCCCGCTACCTGCCGCTCGGCGCGGGCGCGGTCGTGACGTTCGGGGTGCGCGGCGGCCGGGAGGCGGGGAGGCGGCTGATCGAGGCCTGCGACCTGTGCTCCCACCTCGCCAACGTCGGCGACGCGAAGACCCTGATCATCCACCCCGCCTCGACCACCCACCGGCGCCTCGACGAGGAGGGCCTCGCCCTCGCGGGGGTCGGCGACGACATGGTGCGCGTCTCCGTCGGGCTCGAGACACTCGACGACATCGTCTGGGACCTCGACCGGGCGATCACCGCCGCGACGTCGGCGGCCTAGGAGCGCAGCACCGGCAGCGGCACGCGCCGCGGACCCGGCGGCGCGGTCCAGGGGCGCAGGGCGGCGACCGCGACCGACGCGACCACGCCGAGGGCCGACACCGCGAGCGCGACGGCGCCGGCGCGCGCCACCACCGGCTCCGCCGCGAGCACCCCGGCGACCAGCAGGCCGAGGCCCGACGCGAACGCGATCCCCTCGCACCAGCCGAGCGCCGGGGGGGCGAGCAGGGCCACCGGCGGAGGGATCCCGTCGCCGCGCCGGGCGCCCGAGAAGCGCGCGACCCAGCACATGGTCGGGACCATGATCATGATGTGCCCGGCGGTGACGCCCGCCGCCAGCCCGACGAGCCCCAGCAGGGCCGCGGGCACGGCGGCGTCCGCCGGGTCCCGCACGACGACGACCACGGCGAGCGCGAGCACCGCCACGAGGCCCGCGGCGAGGTGCTGCACGGCCGGGGGCGGACGGCGCCGTCCACGCCGCACGGCCCCGGACAGGTAGGCCGCGAACAGGCCGACCGCGGCGGCCAGCATCACGGCGCCCGCCGTCCCGGCCGTCCGGTCGGCGAGCGCGAGGCCGGCGACCAGCGACGCGACGCCGAGGTGCCAGACGACGATCGCCGCCCGTGCGATCCCCACGCGGTGGACCTTCGCGACCAGCATCATCGGGGCCATCCGGGTGGCCATCGCCAGGATGAGCCCGCCCGCCCAGCCGAGGCCCGCCATCGTCAGATGGACGCCGATGGCGCGCGTGCGGTCGATGCCGACGCCGCCCCAGCGACGCTCGGCGGTCATGAGGAGGCCGAGGACCAGCACCCCGAGCAGCCACCCGGCGGCCGCCACCAGCCCCGCGAGCGGCTCCGGCCACGACCCCCGTCGCCCGCGGGCGACGGCCACGACGCCGGCGAGCAGCCACCCGACGCCCGCCGTGACGACGACGCCGCCCACGGCCTCGAGCGCGGGCCACCCCCCGGCCAGGCCCGCCGCGAGGAGCGCGCCGCCCACCCAGACCAGCGGCCCGGCGCCCGCGTGCGGCCGCCGGGTGGACATGTTCGGCGCGAGGTGCAGCAGGGCGCCGGCGATCGCCGTGGTCACGAAGCACAGCCCGATCAGGTGCGCGGCCGCGAGGGCGGACGGGGTGTACCAGAGGCCCCGGGCCAGGTCGCCCGACGCGACGACCAGGGCGACGGCCCCCGCGAGCCAGCCGAGCGCGGCGAGCCCGAGCAGGCCGACGGGGCGGTGCGTGAGCAGGAGCCTCACCGGGCTACACGAGCCCGAGCGCGAGCATCGCGTCGGCGACGGCGATGAAGCCGGCGATGTTCGCCCCCGCGACGTAGTCGCCCGGCGAGCCGTACTCCGCCGCCGTCGTGGCGCAGCGTTCGTGGATGCCGCGCATGATCTCCTCGAGGCGCGCCTCGGTGTACTCGAAGGTCCACGAATCGCGCGACGCGTTCTGCTGCATCTCGAGCGCGGAGGTCGCGACGCCGCCCGCGTTGGCGGCCTTGCCGGGGGCGAACAGCACCCCCGCCCCCGTCAGGAGCCGCACGGCCTCGGGGGTCGTCGGCATGTTGGCGCCCTCGGCCACGGCGATGCAGCCGCCCTCGATGAGGCGGGCGGCGTCCGGCCCGGTGATCTCGTTCTGCGTCGCGCACGGCAGGGCGATCTCGCAGGGCACCTCCCAGACCGACCCGCCCTCCACGTGCCGTGCGCCCGGGCCGCGCCGCGTCGCGTAGTCGGCCACGCGCCCCCGCTCGCGCTCCTTCACCTGCCGCAGCAGGCCGATGTCGAGCCCGCCGTCGTCGACCACGTACCCGCCCGAGTCGGAGCAGGCCACGACCTCCGCCCCGAGCCGCTGCGCCCGCTCGGCCGCGTAGATGGCGACGTTGCCCGACCCCGACACCACGACCCGGCGCCCCGACATCGACCGCCCGGTCGCCTTCAGCATCTCCTCGGTGAACACCGCGACGCCGTACCCGGTCGCCTCCCGGCGCACCTGCGCACCGCCGACGCCGATCCCCTTGCCGGTCAGCACGCCCGACTCGTACCGGTTGGTGATCCGCTTGTACTGGCCGAACATGTAGCCGATCTCCCGCTCGCCGACGCCGATGTCGCCGGCGGGCACGTCGGTGTGCTCGCCCAGGTGGCGGTGCAGCTCGGTCATGAACGACTGGCAGAACCGCATGACCTCGCCGTCGCTGCGCCCACGCGGGTCGAAGTCCGACCCGCCCTTGCCGCCGCCGATCGGCAGGCCGCTGAGCGCGTTCTTGAAGACCTGCTCGAAGCCGAGGAACTTGATCACACCGGCGTAGACGGAGGGGTGGAAGCGGATTCCGCCCTTGTAGGGGCCGAGGGCGCTGTTGAACTCGACCCGGAAGCCCCGGTTGATGCGCACGGCGCCGGCGTCGTCGACCCACGGCACCCGGAAGATGATCTGCCGCTCGGGCTCGCAGAGCCGCTCGAGGATCGCGGCCTCGACGTACTCGGGATGCTTCGCGACCACCGGGCCGAGGCTCTCCAGCACCTCCTCGACCGCCTGGTGGAACTCGGACTCGCCGGGGTTGCGGGCGAGCACCTGGCAGTGGACGGCGGCGAGCCGCTCGTCGAGGGGCCGGCGGGGGGAGTCGGACATGGGGGCGTTCCTCGGGGGGGTCGGTGGGTGAGCGGTCGGGGTCATCGCGGAGACAGGCCGGTCACCAGGACGCGGCACCCCGCGGTGCGGGGGTCCTTCGGCTCGAACACCGCGAGCTCCGCGTCGTCGTCGACGCGCTCCAGAGCACCCCGGACCAGGCCGCGGTGCAGCGCGCAGATCAGGTGCCCGCCCTCGGCGAGCACCGCCTCCTTGAAGGGGCACGCCCGCAGGCGCACGTCCATCTCGCCGGCCCGCCGGGCCCCCTCGGAGGTGACCTCCTCGGGGGCGAATCCCAGGCCGGCGAACGACGCCGACAGGGCCTCGGGGGGCGCGTCGAGGGCCACGAGGCCCCGGCCCTGCTCCCAGCCGAAGGCCTCGATCCCGTCCTCGTCGGTGCCGGCGCGGCGCACCAGCTCGAGGAGGAGACGCACGAGCTCCCGGTGCCCGACGGCGGCCACGGCCTGCGGGGCGGCGAGGGCGTAGCGCGCGCTCGGGCGTCCGCGGCGGCCCGTCGGCGCGGAGGGGGCGGCCACCACCACCCCCGCGCGCTGCAGCACGTCGAGGTGCTGGCGGACGGCGTTCGGGTGCAGGCCGACGCGGGCGGCCAGGTCGGCCACCGTCAGGCCGTCGTCCGCCGTCCCGAGGGCCTCGGCCACGGCCCGCCGGGACGGGTGCGCCAGGGCCCCGGCCTCCTCGGGCGTCATGGCGGTGGAATGGGGCATCGATTTTTTCCTCTGATGACTAGACGAAATACTCAGGTCGTGATTTACTCTAGCCGAAAACAGAGAAAAAGGGGACGGGCCCCGAGGGGCCCCTCACAGGAGGCAGCGGCGATGACCCGGCACGACAGGCTCGACCGGCCCCGGAGCGCGATGCCATTGACGATCGTGAGCGCGATCGGGGCGTGCGCCCTCACCGCCGTCGCCCTCACCGCCGGGATCCGCGCCGCGGACGGCGGCACCGCCCGGGCCGCCACCGCGGACCCCCCGGCCGCCGCCGCACCGGCGCCCGTGCACGCCGCGCACGCGACGGCCACCCCCGCCGTCGCCGCGACCGCCGCCGAGGCCTCGGCCCCGAAGAACACGATGAGCGCGGACGCGCCGGCCTACGTGGACCAGCGGGTGCACACCGTCCACTTCGACATGACCGAGAAGGTCGTCGAGATCGCCCCGGCACGGTCGTGAAGGTCTGGACCTTCGGCGACCGCGTGCCCGGCCCGGTGGTCCGCGTCCGCGTCGGCGACACCGTCAGGGCGTCCATCACCAACAAGACGAAGATGCCGCACTCGATCGACTTCCACGCGGCCCGCATCGCGCCGAACCGGGCGTTCCGCGACGTCGCCCCCGGTGAGACCTTCGGGTTCGAGTTCGAGGCCACGACGCCCGGCGTCTTCATGTACCACTGCGGCACCGCCCCCGTCGTCCACCACATCGCGAACGGCATGTACGGGATGATCATCGTGGAGCCCGAGGGCGGGCTCGCCCCGGTGGACCGGGAGCTGGCGTTCGTCCAGTCCGACTTCTACGTCTCCGACACGCCCGGCATGCCCGCCGACGACGCGAAGCTGATGAGCGGCATCCCCGACGTCGTCGCCTTCAACGGCTACGCCGCCCAGTACAAGGACACGCCGATCCAGGTCGAGAGGGGCGAGACGATCCGCGCCTTCGTCCTCGCCGCGGGCCCGAACACCTGGAGCGCGTTCCACGTCGTCGGCACGATCTTCGACCGCGCCTGGCAGGACGGGAACCCCGCGAACGAGCAGGTCGGCAACCAGACCCTCAACCTCGCCGCCTCGCAGGGGTCGATCGCCGAGTTCCGGCTCGACGAGGAGGGGATCTACCCCTTCGTCACCCACGACTTCACCAACGCCGCGAAGGGTGCGGTCGGCCTCCTCCGCACCTCGGGCGCCCAGGGCACGATGAGCCACTGAGCCACCGGGTCCCGGGTCCCCGGCCGCGCGGCGCCCGCCGCGCGTCCGTCGCCCGTTCCGGGGGCCGCCGGTCAGCCCCGGGGGCGCTCCCCCCGGCCGGACCGCTCGGCGGCCTCGGCGATGCGGCGGGCCCGCGTCTCGGGCCGCTTCGCCTGGACGATCCACTCGAGGGTCGCCCGTTTCGCCGAGCGCGGGAACGCGTCCCAGTGGGCGCGGGCCACGGGGTCGGCGTCGAGCGCGGCCCGCAGCTCCTCGGGCTCGATGAGGTCCTCGACGTCGTCGAGCAGCGTCCACGACCCGTCGGCGACGGCGGCGTCGATCCTCGCCTGGCCCGCCGGCTGCATCAGCCCCGCCGCGCGGAGGCGGGCGACGCGCTCCTTGTTCGGCCGCGACCACCCGCTGCCGGCCTTCCGGGGCGTGTAGAGCAACGACGACCGGTCGTCGTCGATGCCGCGGGCGAGGCTGTCGATCCACCCGACGCAGAGGGCCTCCTCGACCCCGTCGTCGTAGGGCAGCCGCGGACGCCCGCTCGACGCCTTCCACGTCACGAGCCAGACGCCGGTGGCGGTCGCGTGGTTCGCCGCGAGCCAGGCGCGCCACTCCTCGCGCGTCTCGGCGTGGAACCGCTCCAGGTCGTCGAGGGCGCCCATCAGGTGAACTCCGCCCAGCTCACGTCGACGCCCGCAAGGGCCAGCGCGGCGGCGACCAGGGGGATCAGCACCGGCTGGTGGACGAGGTAGATCGGCAGGGCGTGGCGGCCGGGCAGGCCCGCGGGAACCGCCCACCGCGGCTCCGGCAGGCGCCGCCCCCACGGGCCGCGGCGCCCCTCCGGGTAGAGGGCCGCGCCGACGGCGAGGCCGAGCAGCACCGGCGCGAGCCACGGGAACAGGGGATACCAGTCGACCCCCGCGCCACCCGGCGCGGGGACACCCAGCACCAGCAGGCCCGGCACGTCGGAGGGGGTGGCGTCGCGCAGCACGAGGCCGAGGGCGAGGGCGCCGGCGGCGAGGACGGCGTTGGCCCACCGGAGGCGCACGAGCAGCGGCCCGATCAGCATGGCCACCGCGATGCAGTGGAGGATCCCGAAGCGCACCCAGTCGTCGCCCAGGGCGACCCGGGTGACGACGCTGACCAGCAGGGCCGCCGCGGCGACCTGCCCGACGCGCCGCAGGTGGCGCCGGTACAGGGCCGTCCCCGTCAGCCCGCGGGCGCGGGCGCGGCCGTTCGAGATCGTGATGCTGACGCCCACGACGAAGAGGAAGGTGGAGCCGCATGCCACCTGCAGCGCCCGCCAGCCGCCGCTGAAGGGGTCGATGTCGACCCCGGGGCCGAGGAGGTCCACGTCGTAGGCGACGTGGTAGGCGACCATCATCACGATGGCCGCGGTGCGGAGGGCGTCGACCTCCCAGAGCCGCCCGCCGCCGGTCGCCGGGGCGGGCGCGCTCACGCGTCGTCGCCGAGGACCAGCCGCGCGAGCGGGTCGATCAGGTCCGGCCCCGCGACGATGAGCCCGCCGGGCGCCAGCTCCCGCACCCGCGCCCCGGCCTCGCGCGCGACGAGCTCGCCCGCCGCGCGGTCCCACGGGTTCAGCCCCGTCTCGTAGTAGCCGTCGAGGCGGCCGGCGGCGACCCAGCACAGGTCGAGCGCCGCGGACCCGAGGCGCCGCACGTCGCGCACCGCCGGCAGCACGCGGGTGAGGCGGCCGGCCTGCACGGCCCGCTCGGCGGAGCGGTAGCTGAACCCGGTCCCGACGAGGGCCTCGCCGAGCGGCCGGCCCGGCGTCACCGCCAGCACCCGGCCGCCCATGCGGGCGCCGCCGCCGCGGACGGCCGTGAACGTCTCGCCGCGGGAGGGGTCGTGGACGACCCCCGCGACGGCGCCCCGGTCGTCGGCCGCGGCGATGCTCACGCTCCACTGCGGGACGCCCCACAGGTAGTTGATGGTGCCGTCGAGGGGGTCCACGACCCAGGTGATCCCCGTGCTCCCCGCCCCGCCGCCGCCCTCCTCGGCGAGGATGCCGTCGCCGGGGCGCGCCGCCCGGATGGTGGCGATGACGAGCGCCTCCGCGTCGCGGTCGGCGTCGCTGACGAGGTCGGTGCCGCTCGTCTTCGACGAGATGCCGCCGACCACCTCGTCCGCGCGGGCGAGCAACAGGTCGCCCGCCGCCCGCGCCGCCGCGAGCGCGACGGAGAGCAGGTCGGCGCTCACGCCAGGTGCCCCGCGACGGCGGGCAGGACGGCGCCGGGGGCCTCGAGGTGGGGGAAGTGGCCGACGCCGTCGAGGCGCAGCAGGCGTGCGTCGGGGAGGGCCGCGGCGAGGGCCTCCGCGCCGGCGGGGCGGGTGACGCGGTCGCGCGCCCCGGAAACCAGCAGGACCGGGGCGGTGACGGCGCGCGCCCGCGGGCGCAGGTCGAGGGCGAGGGCGCTCGCCGCCCAGTCGGCCATGGCACGTACGTCGGCCCGGGCGAGCCGGTCGGTGGCCTCGTCGAGCAGCTCCGCCATCACCGGGTCCCGCGACAGGGCGTCGGGGTCGGCGACGGCGCCGAGGAACGCCTGCCGGCGGCGCACGGGGTCGCGGCGCATGTGGGCGATCGCGAGGCGCGCGAGGGGCCGCCCGACGACGGGCAGGCGCAGGACGTCGGTGACGCTGCGGGGGCGCAGGCGGCGGGGCCGCGGCAGGACCCACGGCGAGATCAGCGCCAGCCGGCCGACGCGGCCGGGCCGCGCCGCCGCCGCGAGCACCGCGACCTGGGTGCCGAGGGAGTGCGCGACCAGGCCCGCCGGGCGGAGGGCGCCGAGCAGCGGCGCCAGGGCGTCCGCGAGGGCGGCGGGCGTGGTGCGGCGCAGGCGCGGGGACGCTCCGGACCCGGGCAGGTCGACCATCACCGCCCGCATCCCGGCGTCGGCGAGGGCGCCGGGCAGCGGACCCCAGCCCTCCTTGAAGCCGTTGAGGCCGTGGATCAGGAGCACCGGCGGCCCCTGGCCGACCTCGATCGTCGCGACTGCGCCCACCCCGGGGACGATACGGCGTCGGGTGGGGTACCCTGACCCATGTGAGCACCGAGCTGGAACTCGTCGCGCCGCGCGGCTACTGCGCCGGGGTGGAGCGCGCCATCCAGACCGTCGAGCGGGTCCTGGAGGAGATCGGGGCGCCGGTGTACGTGCGCGGGGAGATCGTGCACAACACCCACGTCGTCTCCACCCTCCGCGCGAAGGGCGCGATCTTCGTGGAGCGCGCGAGCGAGGTCCCCGAGGGCGAGACGATCATCCTCTCCGCCCACGGCGTCTCCCCCGAGGTCCACCGCGTCTGCCGGGAGCGGGGCCTGCGCGTCATCGACGCCACCTGCCCCCTCGTCTCGAAGGTCCACGCCGAGGTGCGGCGCTACGCCGGCCGTGGCGCGACGGTGCTGCTGGTGGGGCACGCCGACCACGAGGAGGTCGTCGGCACCCGCGGCGAGGCGCCGGACGCGGTGATCGTGGTGGAGGACGTCGCCGGCGCCGAGACCGTCGAGGTGCCCGACCCCGAGCGCGTGGCGCTGACCACCCAGACGACGTTGTCGATCGACGACACCGCCGCCATCGTGGACGTCCTGAAGCGCCGCTTCCCCGCCCTCGCGGGCCCCAAGTCGAGCGACATCTGCTACGCCACCCAGAACCGCCAGGACGCCGTCCGCGCGGTCGTCGGGGACGGCGCCGACCTCGTGCTGGTCGTCGGGTCGCGCAACTCCTCGAACTCGAACCGGATGGTCGAGGTGGCGCGCTCCTCGGGCGCCGCGTCGTACCTGATCGACAACGTCGGCGAGCTCGACCCGACGTGGCTGGAGGGGACGCGCCGCGTCGCGCTCACCGCCGGGGCGTCGGCCCCGGAGGTGCTGGTGCAGGAGGTCGCGTCGGCCCTCGTCGCGTCGGGGTACCTGCGCGGCGGGGAGGAGCTCCCGTCCGCCGAGGGCGTCTTCTTCCGCCTCCCCGTCGAGGTCCGCACCACCTCCTAGGTCCGCGGTGGGCACCCTGGCCCCCACCCCGCACCCCGTCGCTGACGCCGAGCGCCTCCGGCTCGCCGGCCGGGCGCGGATGCTCTCGTGGGTGAGCCTCGTCTACATGTCCGCGGAGGGCGCCATCGCGGTCACCGCCGGCGTGCTGGCCGGCTCGGTGGCGCTCGTGGGCTTCGGGCTCGACTCGGCGATCGAAGGTTTCGCCTCGGCGATCATCGTCTGGCGCTTCACCGGCCACCGGGTCTTCTCGGAGGCCGCGGAACGGCGGGCGCAGAGGCTCGTCGCGATCCAGTTCCTCGTGCTGGCGCCGTACGTCGGCGTCGAGTCGCTGCGGGCGATCGTCACCCGCGAGCGCCCCGACGCGAGCGTCGTCGGGATCGCGCTGGCCGCCGCGGGTCTCGCGGTGATGCCCTACCTCGGGATCGCCAAGGCGCGACTGGCCGACCGGCTGGGCTCGGCCGCCACCCGGGGCGAGGGCCGGCAGAACCTGCTGTGCGCCTACCTGGCCGGTGCCCTGCTGCTCGGCCTCGTCGGGAACATGGCCTTCGGGGCCTGGTGGCTCGATCCCGCGGTCGGGCTCCTGATCGCGGGCGTGGCCGTCCGGGAGGGCATCGAGGCGTGGCGGGGGACGGCTGCGCCTGCGTCGCCGGGCCGGCGCCGGGTCCCGGGAGCGCCGGCCGGCGCGGCGACGACGGGTGCGACGGCCCCGGGTGAGCGGACCGCCCGCCACGCGGCGCACCGTGGCGGCGTCGTGGATCCCGCGTCGTACGACGCGGGGCCGGACGTCATCCGGTGTTGCGAACGCTCAATCGGCGTTGCAGACCGGTCGATCCCTGTTGAGGCAACCCCGTGTGCGCCTCAGAGTGCGCGGGCGACCTCGATGCCCCAGACCTCCCCCGCCACGCGGATCGCCGTCGCGGCCGCCTCCCTGCTCCTCCTGCTCGCCGCCGTCACCGGCGCCGCGGCCGCGCCGTCGATCGCCGGCACCCGCGCCGAGGTCGAGCAGCTCGGGCGCCAGGTGGCCGAGATGGACATCGCCATCGGCCAGGCCGTCGCCGCCCAGAACGCGGCGATCGACCGCCTCGAGGAGGCGCAGAGCACCCTCGCGGTGACGCGTGGCGAGCTGTCCGGCGCCCGCCGCGACCTGGAGCGCTCCCGTGGCCTGCTGCGCGACCGGATCGTGTCGCTCTACGTCGAGGGGACGCCGACCTTCGCGGAGGTGCTCCTGACCAGCGGGAGCCTCGCCGACGCGCAGGAGGCGACCGACCTCATCGACCAGATCGCCCGTGGCGACGCGAGCGCCGTCGCCGGCGTCCGCGTGCGCCGCGCCCGCCTGGAGACGCTCGAGGAGCAGCAGATCTCGGCCGAGGCCGTCCGGCGGCGCGAGCTGGAGGCGTCCGAGGACCGCCGCGCCGAGCTCGACGCGGCGCTCGCGAGCCGCCGCGCGGTGCTCGACGAGGCGCGAGCGGAGCTGCGCCGCCTCGTGAAGGAGGAGAAGGCGCGGAAGGCGCGCCTCGCCGCCCTCGAGAAGGCGCGGCGCGCGGCGTTGACGTCGATGCCGTACGCCGGGTCGACCGCGATCCCGGGGGCGCTGCCCGCCGGGGACTTCCTCTTCCCCGTCGCCGGGCCGACGACGTTCACGAACGACTGGATGTACCCGCGGCCCGGCGGGCGCTCGCACCAGGGGATCGACCTCTTCGCGGCGCGCGGCACCCCGGTCGTCGCGGTGGCCGACGGGTCCCTCTTCAACGTCGGCTACAACGGCCTCGGCGGATGGCGGCTGTGGGTGCGGGACCGCGCGGGCAACGGCTTCTACTACGCCCACCTGTCGGCGTACTCGCCGGCGGCCGTGGAGGGCGCGACCGTCACGCGCGGCACCGTCCTCGGCTACGTGGGCGACAGCGGCGACGCCCGGGGCACCCCGAACCACCTGCACTTCGAGATCCACCCGGGCGGCGGCGGCCCCGTGCCGCCCTACCCGATCGTCACCGGGTGGCCGCGCGCCGGCTGAGCGGGGCGGGCCCTACCCCTCGAGGGGGCCGAGCACCGTGGGGCCGTCGATGCGCAGGTCCGGCGTGACCGAGGCGTTGAGCTCGGCGGCGTCGAGCGCCCGGCGCGGGTCGATCTCCAGGTCGACGGGCTCCCCGTCGGGACCCGACGGCACGGCGACGCCCGCGGCGGTGAGCCACCGGGCGTAGAGGCGGTTGAGGTCGCGCCGTGCGGTGGCGGGGGAGTCGGCGCCCTCGGCGTTCTTGATCGGCGAGAACTCGTCCTCGCGGGCGGCCTCGACCGTGACGGTCCGCTCCGCCGCCGGGAGGGCGTCGAAGAGGAACGTCTCGAACTTGATCGCGTTCGGCGCGTCGGGCTCCACGGGCCGTCCGTCCGCGTCGACGTGGGGGACCTTCTTCAGGGCGTGGTGGTACGGCAGGTCGAGGCCCCCGCGGGTGAGCGTCTGCGCGAACGCGACGTCGACGCAGTGGACGGCGATGGAGCCGGCCCAGTAGACGAGCTCGCCGTCGTCGTCGCGCTGCTGCGCGAGCTCGTCGGGCAGGTCGCTGTACTCGACGACCCCGGCGCGCCCGTCGATGCGGGCGATGACGCCCATCTTCTCCTCGGGGCCGACCTTCCGGACGACGACCGACGACATGTCGGCGGCCTCCAGGAAGTGGTGGCCGAGGAACTCGGGGCGGCAGACGCGCGCGAGGGGGTTGTCGACCTGGAACGTGAACATCGTGCGGATGCCGGCGGCGGCCATCTCGTCGAGGGCGCCCGAACGGCGCAATGCCGACAGCAGGCCCCCGTGGCCGTCGGGCGACAACGCGAGCCGGTCGGGCCGCTCGAGCAGGATCCGCCCGGTGGCGCGGTCGACGGCCGGCAGGGTGCCCTGCACGACGAGCCGCACGGAGGCGGGGTCCAGGCCGAACCACCCGGCCTCCTCGAAGGCGGCGCGGGTGGCGTCGTCGTTCTGCGGCGAGGTGAGGACGTACCAGGGGAGGTCCGTCGCGTAGCGGGTCCGGAGGGCGGCGATCTTCGCGGCGTGGTGCGCGAAGAGGGTGCGGCCGCTGATCGGGGCGAACGGGAACAGCCCCTTCGGCCCGTCGAAGCCGAGGCGGGTGCCCTGCCCCCCGGCGAGGAGCACCGCGGCGACGCCGCCGGCGCGGAGCAGGTCCTCGCCGGCGGTGCGGGCGCGCGCCTCCCGCTCCCGGTCGGCGTCGTCGCGCGGCAGCGCGATCAGCGTCTCGGGGGCGGGGGGCGCGATCTCACCGAGGTCGTGCGCCCCGCCGCCCGCCCGCAGCTCCTCGACGAGGCGCGTCACGAGGGGCAGGTCGAGCGCCTCGATCTCGGCGCGCAGGTGGTCGTGCGCCGGCCCCTGCAGGCGGTCGAGCGCCTCGGCCAGGTGCCCCTGGCCGGCGTCGCGGAGGCGGTCGCCGAGGCTCATGCGCCCGGGCGGAGCGCCACCTTCGTGACGCCGTCGACGCGCCCGGCCATCATCCGGTACCCCTCGGCCGCCTCGGCGAGCGGGAGGGTGTGCGACAGCATCGGGGCGGGGTCGAGCTTCCCGGACTCCACCAGCCCGAGCAGCTCCGGGAAGTAGCGCTTGCCGGGCACGAGGCCGCCGGTCACCGAGATGTTGCGCAGGAACTGGTCGAACCAGTTGACGTTCGGCGTCTTCCCCATGAAGTGGTCCATGCCGAGGCAGGCGATGGTGCCGCCGGGGCGCACGGTGGCGTGGGCGGTGGCCATCGAGGAGGGGCCCGAGATCGAGTCGATCACGACGTGGGCGCCCTCCCCGGAGGTGTGCTCCATCACCAGCTGCGTGATCTCGTCGTCGTCGCGCGAGTCGATCACGAGGGTCGCGCCGAGCGCGGTCGCGGTCTCGAGGCGGCCGGCGTGGTGGCCGAGGCAGACGATCCGCTCGGCGCCCTTCGCCCGGGCGCCGTGGACGCCGGCCAGGCCGACGGCGCCGTCGCCGATGACGACGACGGACTGCCCGGCGGCGGTGCCGGCGGCGGTGAGGCCGTGCCACCCGGTGGACATCACGTCGACGAGCGGCAGGAGGCTGCGCTCGCGGTCCTCGCCGCGCAGCGACTCCGGCATCGGGTGCAGCGTGGTGTCGGCGAGGGGGACGCGCATGAGCTCCGACTGGGCGCCCTGCACGGAGCCGCCGTGCTGCCAGGTGCGCGGCGCCCACCCGAAGAGGGACCAGCGGACGCACGAGGACGCGAGGCCCTCGCGGCACCAGGTGCACTCGCCGCACGCGACGGAGCACGACGAGAGGACGCGGTCGCCGGGGGCGACGGCGGTCACGTCCGCGCCGACGGCCTCGACGGTGCCGATGAACTCGTGGCCGAGCCGCGAGCCGGGCGCGAAGCCGAAGGCCTCGCCGGCGTTGTAGATGTGGAGGTCCGACCCGCAGATGCCGGCCATCGTGACGCGCACGACCGCGTCGGTCGGCTCCTCGATGGAGGCGTCCGGCACGTCCTCGACACGTACGTCGTTCAGGCCCTGGAAGGTCAGTCCTCGCATCGATCCCCCGCTCGACGGTGATGTGCGCGGAGGATACCCGGGCGGCGGTGGCACTTCGTTACCATCGTCGCGATGGAGCCACCGCCGCACGCGGCGCTCGCCGAGCGCTTCCGCCAGGACCCCGCGAAGGCGGCGGTCGTCGTCCGGGTCGGGACCGAGCTGCGCGACGGGATGCACTGCCGGACGACGGCGCGCGGCCACGTGACCGAGGCCGACGAGCCGCGCTCGGTGGGCGGCACCGACACGGCGCAGAGCCCCGTCGAGCTGCTGCTGACGAGCTTCGCGACGTGCCAGGCGGTGACGTACCGCCTCTGGGCCGACGAGCTGGGGATCCCCCTCGACCGGGTCGGGGTGGAGCTGGAGGGCGACCTCGACCTGCGCGGCTTCATCGGCCTCGCCGACGACGTCCCCGCCGGCTACTCCGCGATCCGGGTCGTCGTGACGCTGGAGGGCCCGGCGGGCGCGGGCCGGTACCGCGAGCTCGCGGACGCCGTCGACCGCCACTGCCCCGTCACCGACGTGCTGGTGCGCCCCATCCCGGTCGTGCGGGAGCTCGTGCTGCCCTAGGCGCTAGCTGATCAGCTTGCGGGTCATGAGGGCGATGCCGACCCGCCAGGTGATCGCCGCGAACACCACCAGCACGCCGACGTGCAGGAGGTCGACCGCGCCCTCCCAGCCGAAGACGGCGTGCCGGACGAGCTCCACCAGGTGGTAGAGCGGGTTGAGCTGGGCGAGCGTCTGCGCCCAGTCGGGGAGCTGGTCGAGCGGGAAGAACGTCCCGGCCACCAGGAACAGCGGGGTCAGCACCGCGCTGATGACGTAGTTGAAGTTCTCGATCGACGTCATGCGGCCGGCGATGGCGATGCCGAACCCCGCCCAGCCGAGGCCGGCGAGGAACGCGATGAACGGGACGGTCAGCATCCCCCAGCTCGGGTCGAGGCCGAACACCATCGCCACGAGCATCGGGGTGCACCCGTAGACGCCGGCGCGGATCGCGATCCACAGCATCTCCGCGGTCACCAGCTCCTCGGTGTCCACCGGGGCTGCGAGGATCGCGTCGTAGGTGTGCTGGAACTGGTACTTCACGAACACGCCGAACATCGCGGGGAACGCCGACGAGAAGAGGACGGCGGTCGCGACGGTGCCGGTGCCGACGAACTCGACGTAGTCGTACCCGCCGACCGTCGAGACCAGCGAGCCGAAGCCGAACCCGAACGCCAGCAGGTAGATCGTCGGCTCAACGGTCGACGAGAACGTCGTGGAGCGCCAGTGCGACGTGAAGTTGATGACCTCGCGCACCATCACGCCGGCGAGGGCGGGGCGCTCCAGGCGGCGCAGGCGGCGGCCGCGCCCGGGGGCGGGACGGGTCGTCACGCGATCTCCTCGCCGGTCAGCAGCACGAACACGTCCTCGAGGGTCGCCGCGCGGCGGTGGCCCTCGGGCAGGGGCCGCCCGTTCGCCCGCTCCAGCGCCAGCACCGAGATCGACGTGCCGGTGCGGCGGGTCCGCAGGCCGGCGACGGCGGCCTCGTCCTCGACCTCGCGCAGGCGCGCCGGCGGCCCGTAGACCTCGATCGCCTCGGCCCCGGCGTGCTCGCGCACGAGCGCGGCGGGGGGGCCGGAGGCGACGGCGCGGCCGTGCGACATGATCGTGACGGTGTCGGCGAGGCGCTCGGCCTCCTCGATGTAGTGCGTCGACATCAGGATCGAGACGCCCTCCGAGCGGAGCGCGCCGATCAGGGCCCACAGCTCCTGGCGCACCTGCGGGTCGAGGCCGACGGTCGGCTCGTCGAGCAGGATCAGCGACGGCCGGTGCACGAGGGCGCGGGCGATCAGCAGGCGCCGGCGCATGCCGCCCGACAGGGCCTCGACCCGGTCGCCGCGCCGGTCGGCGAGGTTGGCGATGGCGAGCGCCCGGTCGATCGCGGCGCTCCGGTCCGCGCGCGGCACCCGGTAGAGGTACGAGAAGACGAGCAGGTTCTGCTCGACGGTGAGCGTGGTGTCGAGGTTGTCGAGCTGGGGCACGACGCCGCACTCGGCGCGCGCCTGCTTCGACTCCGCCGGCAGGCGGTACCCGAGCACCTCCAGCTCGCCCTCGTCGGCGATCGACTGCGCCGTCAGGAGCTTCATCGTCGTCGACTTGCCGGCGCCGTTCGGCCCGAGCAGCCCCACGCAGGAGCCCGCCGGCACCTCGAGGTCGAACCCGTCCACCGCGGTGATCCGCCCGAAGCGCTTCACCACGCCCCGCACGCTGATCGCGGGCGCCACGCTCGGCCCGTCAGTCGTCGTCGAGCACGCCCGCGCGGCCGAACGCGTCGCGGGCCCCCATCACCAGTCCGACGAAGAACGGGCCGAACTCGCCGTACCGCGCGCTGACCTCGTCGAAGCGCATCTCGTAGACGATCTCCTTGATCGTCACGGGGTCGTCGGCGAGGAGGGTGACCCCCCACTCCCAGTCGTCGATGCCGGTCGCCCCGGTGATGAGCTGCAGCACGCGTCCGGCGTACCGACGGCCGACGCGGGCGTGACCCTGCATCAGCTCGCGGCGCTCGTCGAACGGCAGCGAGTACCAGTTCGCGCCCTCGGCCCGGCGCTTCGACATGGGGTAGAACGCGATCAGGGCCCGCTCGGGCAGCCGGGGGTGGAGGCGGGCGTCGTTGTAGGCGGCCATCCGCTCCGTCCACGCCGCGAGGCGGCCCTCGACGTCGCCCTCCCCGTCGGCCTCGAGGCGCGCGCGCTCCTGCTCCTCCGTGCTGGTGTACTCGCTCAGCTCCGTCAGCGACACGAACGAGTAGACGCAGTCGAAGGGGCCGCGGAGCACCTCCTTCGTGAACCGGTCGAGCGCGTCGAGGTCGGGGCCGAGGGCCATCAGGCCGACGTCGGCGCTCGCGCCGAGGACCGACGACACGATGACCTGCTGGTCGTCGACGGCGTCGAACCGGGCGATCGCGTCCAGCACGTCGTCGCCGCCGGGCTCGTCGGGCTGCGCGTGCAGCATGAGGTGGACGACGCCCCACCCGATCGACGGACGGACCTCCCCCACCGCGGTCAGCGACCCACGAAGCGGTAGAGCGACCCGTTGGCCAGCACGTAGAGGTCGCCGTTCAGGCCCTCTCCGAACGACGTGACGTTGGAGAGGGAGACGCCGAGGCGACCGGTCTCGTCGCGCACGCCGCCCGGCCGCGGCCCGGCGCGCATGCTCCAGACGCGACCCGTGCAGAAGTCGGCGTAGACGTACCGGCCGCGGAGCCCGGCGGCGCGCGCGCCGCGGTAGACGTAGCCGCCGGTGACGGAGCAGCCGGCCGAGTGCGTGTACTGGGCGACGGGGGCGACGGGCGCGGACCCGCGGACGGGGCCCCCGCCGGGGAACCGGGAGCGGCCCTCGAAGGCGTTCCAGCCGAAGTTCGCGCCGTTCGCGCGTCCCCGCGGCCGGTAGTCGATCTCCTCGATGGCGTTCTGGCCGACGTCGCCGATCCAGATGTCGCCGCGCGTGCGGTCGAACGAGAAGCGCCACGGGTTGCGCAGGCCGTAGGCGTAGACCTCGGGCGCGCCGCCGCCGCCGGCGAACGGGTTGTCGGCGGGGATCCCGTAGGGGCGGCCGCCGGTGCGGGCGTCGACGTCGATCCGCAGGATCTTGCCGAGCAGCGAGGAGCGGTCCTGGCCGTTGCCCTCGGGGTCGCCGCCGCTGCCGCCGTCGCCGGTCGCGACGTGGAGCATCCCGTCGGGGCCGAACGCGAGGTGGCCGCCGTTGTGGTTCGCGAACGGCTGGTCGATGCGCAGCAGGATGCGGCCGCTCGACGGGCGGGCCCGGGTGGCCGTCGCGCGGCGGTACTCCGCGACGCGGGTGTCACCGGACGGTTCCGTGTAGTTCACGTAGAATCGCCCGTTGCGGGCGTAGTCGGGGTGGAACGCCAGGCCGAGCAGGCCGCGCTCCCCGCCGGAGCTGATCCGTCCCGAGATGTCGAGGAAGGACCCCGGCAGCAGGCGCCCGCGCTCGAGGATGCGGATGCGGCCGCTCTGCTGGACGACGAACAGGCGGTCCGCCTGGCCGGGCGCCCCCGTCACGTAGAGGGCGTCGCCGAGGCCCGCGCGGACGCGGGCGAGGCGGTAGGCGCCGGTCTGCTGCTCCCCGGCCGCGGCCGGGGTGTCGCCCGCGGTGGGGGCGGGCGCGTCGGCGGCGTCGCCGTCACCCCCGCACGCGGCGAACGCCATCACGCCCACGGCGACGAGGGCGGCGATCGGCAGGCGGCGGGTCACGTCCCGCACGCTAGCGCACGTCCGCACGCACGGGCGCGGATCCGGGGCGTCACCGCCCGGGGCGGCGACCCGGGGGGGGGTGCTAGGCGGCGGTGACCGGGTCGATCGCGGGCTGCACGGCACGGCTCACTGTGACGGGCAGCAACCGCACGAACGCGTTCAGCTCCGCGGCGGGCGCGCCCTCCGCGAGACCCGTGACGAGGCGCTGGAGGACGGCCTCCTCACGTGGGCCGAGCTCGCCGGCCACGGGGACCAGTGCGTCGGTGAGACGCTGGGCCACATCGGTGTCGAGGACCTTGAAGGCCTCGGTGAGCTGCGCGGGGATCTCGTCGGCCATGCGGCGCATTATCGCACAGGTGGCGGACACCGTGCCGTTGCATCTCGCGGAGGCCCGGGAGGGAACCGCCCGCCGGCCGCCAAGTGCCCCACCGGACACCCGAGGAGGCAGCGGTGCAGTGGTGGATGGCGGGTCTGGTGCTCTCGGCACTCGTCGGGCTCGCGGCACGTGACATCGGCAGGCCCGGGGCGGCGTCGCCCGCGGCGCTGCTCCTGCTGCGCGCGGTCGGCGGGATGGGCCTCGTCGCGATGGCCGCGCTGAGCCTCCGCGCCGGGTCGTCGGAGGGGGCCGCGGTCGCCGCCGTGGCGGCGTTCCCCCTGCTGATCGGACTGACGGGCGGCATCCTGCGGGCCCGCCCGGAGCGCCGTCCGGCTCCCGTGACCCTCCCGCGTCCCGCGGCCGCGCGGACCGGGTCCGAGGCGCCGGCCGAGGAGCGCCGGGCCGCCTGACGCGGGGTCAGGCGCCGGGGACCGTGCGGCGGTCCGCGCCGCCGCGGGGACGGAGCACCCAGCGCGCGATGCGCTCCGTCACGGGCTGGTGGCGCTGCGACGGCATCGACCAGCGGATCTCCCCGGTGCGGGCGAGTGCGACGTGGACGAGGGCGATGGCCTCGGCCAGGTCGACGGGGACCGGGGCGAGGCCGATCTGCTCCATCGGCGCGAAGAGCTCGCGGCGCAGCCGGGGCTCGATCAGGTCGGGCAGGAAGAACGCGTCCTTGACGGCGCCCCCGAGGTCGTCGAGGTCGATCAGCACAACGAGCGGCGAGACCCGGCCGTCCTCCTTGGCGACGGTGATCACCACCTGCTGCTGATCGGGGGCGTCGATCGGCGACGTCGCCCACGCCGCCGAGGGCCCCGCCTCGAGCAGCCCCGCCACGGCGGGGCGCGGCGTCCGGCCCGGCCGGCCCGCGGCCTCCCGGGCGGCCGCCGCGGCGGCCGGGGGCAGCACCGCCGACAGCGCCAGGCAGGTGTCGCGGCCGTCGTCGCCCGCGGCGGCGAGCGCCGACAGCACCGACGGGAGGTCGCCGTCGGGGATCGTGGCGGCCAGGTCCTCCGCCAGCGCCTCGACGAGGTACGAGCGGCCGGGGGCGACGACGGCGCGCGCGAGGCGGGCGGCGGCGTCGGCGTCGAGGCCGGCGCGGGCCCCGTCGAGCGCGGGCCGCACCCGCAGGAACGCGGCCTGGGCGTCGAGGTCCCCCGCGATGTCGCCGAGGCACGCCGCCACGTCGGAGCCCGGCACGGCGTGGGCGAGCCCGGACTCGGCCCACCGGCGCGCGCTGACCTCGTCGCCGGAGCGGTACGCGATCAGGGCGGCCTCGTACCAGTTCTCGGGGTCCGCGTCGGCGAGCGCGGGGCGCAGGACGTCGAGCGCCTCGTGGGCGCGCCCGGCGCGGGCGAGCACACGGGCCAGGTGGCGCCGGGCGGCCGGCGCGCGCTCCGGCAGGTGCCGGGTGAGCACGGCGACGAGCCGGGCCTGGGCGGCGGCGGCCGCCGCCGTCTGCTCCGCGGCGAGGAGGTCGGCCACGTCCGCCTCCAGCGCGTCGACCTCCTCCTCGGTGAGGCTCGCCCAGCGCGTGCCCGCGGGCCCGACCCACCCCAGGTGCACCTCGTAGCCCGCGTCCGCAAGGGCACGCGAGAGCGGCCGGCCCGCCGTGCGCAGGGCCCCGGGGTCGGACGCGGCGACCGCGGCGACCGCGCTCGCGAGGTGCGTGATCGGCGGGGCGGTGGGGCGGCCGGGCCCGGGCAGGCGCGCCGCGACGGCGGCGGCGAGGGCCGCCTCGTCGCCGGGCCGCGCCGCCGGGGCGGGCACGCGCGACACGGCGACCTCCCGCGCGAGGGGGTCCTCGATGCGGACGAGGATCGTGTCGCCCTCGCGGGCGCCGGCGGGCAGGCGCAGCACCGGCTCGACGCCGAGCAGGGCCAGGGGCCCGAGGTCGGGCTCGACGTCCACCGCGCCGGCGGCGACGGCGGCGGCGTCCACCTCCACCGCGAGCTCCACGCCCGTCAGCGCCTGCGCCACGCTCGCGAGCCGGCCGTCGGCCAGCCAGAGCACCCGGGGGTCGTCGCGCACGGCGCGCCGCACCGCCGCGGCGGGGTCCCGGGCGCGGGTCGCGCCACGCCGCGCCAGGGTGTCCCCCAAGCGGTCGGCGCCGAGGGGTCCTCCGGCGAGGAGCGACACCACGGAGTCGGCGATTCGACCCATGCGCCCAGGATAGCGACGGTCCCGGTCGCGCCCCGGGACCCCCGCTGGCATCATGCCCCACGTGCCGCGCCCGCCCCGCACGCGCCGAGGCGCCACGTGATCGCCATGCTGGCCGCCGCCGCCGCCGCGATGGCCTCGATCGGCGGCACCTTCCAGCAGATCGCCGAGGACGCCGCCGCCTACGGGTACTGGGCGGTGCTCCTCGTGGTCGCGGGCGACGGCGTCTTCCCGGCCCTGCCGGGCGAGACGGCGATCGTCGCGGCGGCGGTCCTCGCCGCCGACGGCAGCCTCAGCCTCCCCCTCGTCATCCTCGCCGGCACGGCGGGCGCGATCCTCGGCGACTCCGCCGCCTACTGGATCGGTCGCGCCGGCGGCGGCAGGATCAAGCGCTTCGTGACCCGCATCGCCGGGGCCGACCGCCTCGAGGCCGCCGAGCGCATGGTCGCCCGGCAGGGCCCGGCGCTCGTGTTCGTCGGGCGCTTCCTCCCCGGGATCCGGATCGCGATCAACCTCTCCTGCGGCGCCGGGCAGATGGACTACCGGCGCTTCCTCCTGTTCGACACGCTCGGCGCGTTCTTCTGGGCCAGCCAGGCTGCCCTGCTCGGGTACTTCGCCGGGAAGGCCTTCGCCGACCAGCTCTGGGTCGCGTTCGTGGTCGCCTTCGCGGTCACCGGGGTGGTCGCCCTGTTCGTCACCGTCAAGGAGCGCAAGCGCGTCAAGCGGGAGCGTGCCGAGGCCGAGGCGGAGCGCGCGGCGGCCGGGCGGGCGGCGACACCGGAGGCCTGACCGGCGGGGTCACCGCCGACCGGCGTTGTGAGTTTTCTGTTGAGTCGACCCCACGGAACCGGAGCTTCTCTCAGGTTTCGGGGCACTCCGGCCGATAGTCGAGGTTGCGGCTCCTGAGACAGCCGCCCACAATCGTGTCCATGCCAGGGATGGTTGACATTGGTGGATTCGTCTCACATCACATCCGGCGGCCGGGGACCCCGGCGTACGGTGGGACCGCCTGAGATGGTCGTCGGGCACCAGGCCGGCGGGGGGGTGCGCAGCCCCGGCGGCCGCGCGGTGCCCCGCATCGGCGCCCCCCGCCTCCTCTCGGTCTCGGCCGCGGCGCGCCTGCTCGGCGTCAGCTCGTCCTCGCTCCGCGCCTGGGCCGCGGCGGGCCGCGTCCCCTGCGTGCGCACCCCCGGCGGGCACCGCCGCTTCGAGCTCGACGAGCTCGTGCGGTGGCTCGCGGACCGCGGCGGCGCGCCACCCGCCCCCCAGACGCGGATGCAGGAGCTCGTGCCGACCCGCATCGAGGCGATGCCGGAGACGGCCGGCGTGCTCGCGGCGGCCGGCGACGACGTCCTCAGCGCCTTCGAGGAGGAGCTCGCCCGGACCCGCGCCGGGGCGACCCGTCCGTCCGCGACCCGCCAGGCCCGGGTGCTCGGGGCGCTCGAGTCCCTCGCCGACGCGCTCGGCGCCGGCGACCTCTCCGGGTGCTACCGCGACGCCGAGTGGGAGGGGTTCCGCCACGGGGCCTCCGGCCAGGCCGGCGACGCGCCGGTCACCGAGGCGCTCGCCCTGCGACGGGCCGTCGACCGCGTCCTCGGGCCCCGGCTCTCGGAGCGACCCGGCGAGCAACGCGCCGTCGAGCGCTCCCTCGACCGCATGGCGGTGAGGGTCGCGGCCGGCTACGCCGACGGGGTCCGCTGCCGGCTGCGCTCGAGTCTCGAGTGACGTGGCGCACGGGGCGCTCGTGACGGGGTCACCCGGGCGCCAGCGGCGGTCGGAGGGTCCGTGGCTGTCGGTCTCCGCGGCCGCCCGCGCCCTCGGCGTCAGCCCGAGCACGCTGCGCCTCTGGGCCAGCGAGGGGCGCGTGCCCCACGTCCGCACCGCCGGCGGCCACCGCCGCTTCGACCCCGAGGCGCTGCGCCAGTGGCTCGCCCGCCAGCCCGCCCGGCCGACGCGCCCGCCCCGTCCGGCCCCCTCCCAGATCCCCGCCTCGGCGACGCTCGCCGACGTGCTGCGCGCCCGGGCCGACCTCGTCTCCGAGGCCGTCGAGGCCCTCGTCGAGGGCCCCGCGGAGGCCGCCTACCGGCGCCTGCCGCCCACCGAGCGCCGCGGCGTCGTGCGCGCCTGGGTCGACGCCCTCGCGGACGGCTTCGCGACCGGGAGCCTCAACGAGGCGCTGGAGCGGGCCGAGACGTACGGCCGCGGCCACGGCCTCGCCGGGTCGTCGGCGGAGGTCACCCTCGGCGGGAGCCTCGCCCTGGAGCGCGCGATGGACCGTGCCCTCGCCGCGCCGCCGTCGCCGCTCTCCGAGGAGGAGCGCCGCGAGGTCGTCGCCGCGATGAGCCAGCTCACCGTGCGCGTCGCGACGGCCTGGGCGGCCGCCGTCGCCGGCCGGGGCGCCCGCCCCGGCTGACCGTCAGGCCGCGGGGACGGGGATCCGGACCCGCTCGATCGTGCGCCCGCGGGGCGTCACCGCGCGGACGCCGATCGCCGTGCGGGTGGCGGTCACGACCAGGAAGTGGTGCTCCAGGGCGCACCGCCGCAGGCCGTCGGTGAACAGCCGGACGCAGGGGTAGACCTGCGCGCCGCCCCCGCCGGTCGTGACGTACGTGGTCCCGTCGGCCTCGATGCGCTCGTACATGTGGTTGTGGCCCTGCAGGACGAGCGCGACGCGCCCGCGGCGCAGCAGGGGGCCCCAGAGCCGGCGGGCGGTGTCGGCGGGCGGGTGGACCCCCGCGGTGCGCAACGGCTGGTGCACCGACACGATGCGCGCACCCGCCCACCGCGCGGACATCTCCCGGCGCAGGAACGCGAGCTGCCCCGGGTCGTCGGGGGCGTTGCCGTCGAGGACGACCACCCGCGCCGGCCCCGAGGTGAACGCGTAGTAGCGGCGGGGCGAGCGGAGCTGGACGGCGGTCCCGGTGCCCCCGAGGTCGTGGTTCCCCCACGTCGCCCGCCAGGGGACGCCGAGCCGGATCAGGCACCGCTCCGGTCGCGTCCACGTCGCGTCGGTGGCGGCCCCGGCGGGGTAGAAGTTGTCGCCCGTCGTGAGGACGAAGGCGAACGGCGCGCGGCGGGCCTCCCCGCACATGCGGCGGGTGACGGCCGCCTGGGCGGCCGACCCGTCCCCCCAGTCGCCCTTCACCACGAAGCGGACCGCGTCCGCGGGTGGCGCAGGGACGCCGCCCGCGGGCGCCGCTGCGGCGATGCCCGCCGCGGCGAGCAGGCCGGCCAGCGCGGCGCTCACGCGCCCCCGGAGGAGCTCCCCGCGGCGTCGATGTCGCGCCGCAGGCGGTCCGCCCGCTCGCGCAACCGCGCCCGCGCCGCGTCGAGGGCCTCCTGCGGGTCGTCGGCGGCGTCCAGGGCCGGCGCGACGTCGTCCTCCGCCCGGGTGACCGCGTCGACCGCGTCGGCGTCGGCCGCCTGACCCGCCGGGGACGGCGCCGGCAGCATCCTCGCCGGCTCCGGCGCGGGCCGGCGGCGGCGCGCCACGGCCAGCCCGGCCCCCGCTCCCACGGCCCCCAGGGCGGACGCCACCCACATGCTCCACCTGCGCATCGCCATCACCTCGGTCGCGGGACTCCGGGGCGGCATGTTACCGCTGCTATAGTCTCGGACCTGCCGGAGCCCGGTCGCTCCGGAACGCTTGCGTGCCGCAACCTCCGGAGGTCCAGGATCACCCCGTACGAGATCATGATCATCCTCAATCCCGACGCGGATGAGGAGCAGCAGCAGGAGATCCTGGAGAGGGTCCAGCAGCTCATCACGGACGGTGGCGGCACCGTCGACCACGTCAACGACTGGGGTCGGCGCAAGATCACCTTCCCCATGGAGAAGCGGCCCGACGGCCGCTACGTGGTCATCACCTGCCAGGGCGAGCCCACGTCCCTGCCCGAGATCGAGCGGGTGCTCTCGATCAACAAGGGGGTCGTCCTGCGCGCCCTCTTCATCCGCCTCAACCACAACGAGGCCGAGCGGGCACGCGCCACCGGCGCCCCCGCACCCGTCGACACCCACCCGGAGCGCGAGGACCGGCCGCAGCGCGGCCGTCCCGGCGGTCGCGGCGGCGGTGGCGGCGGCCGGCGCGGCCCCCGCTAGCCCGACATGCCCGCCGACCTGAACCGCGTCACCCTGGTGGGGCGCCTGACGCGTGATCCGGAGCTGCGCCACACCGGTGGCGGGGACCCGATCTGCTCGATCCGCCTGGCGTGCTCGAGCCGTGGACGCGGCGACGACGGCCAGTGGACCGACAAGCCCAACTACTTCGACGTGACGGTCTTCGGCCGTCAGGCCGAGACCGCCTCGACGTACCTCGCCAAGGGACGGCGGATCGGCGTCGACGGTCGCCTGTCGTGGCGTGAGTGGCAGGCACAGGACGGCAGCAAGCGCCAGTCCGTCGAGGTGATCGCCAACGACGTCTTCTTCCTCGACAGCCGCGGCGACGGCGAGGGCGGCGGCGGTGGCGGTGGGTTCCCGGCGTCGCAGGGATCCGGGTGGAGCCCCGCCCCCGCGGGTGGCGGCGACCTGCCGGTGGACCGCAGCGACATGAAGCCGCAGCCCGCGCGCTCGGACGACGACGACATCCCCTTCTAAGGCAAGGCGAGAGACACCATGCAGGCGATCCTTCTGACTGAGGTCGAGGGGCTCGGCGAAGCCGGGACCGTCGTCAACGTCGCGCGCGGCTACATGCGCAACTTCCTCCTCCCCCGCGGCATGGCCGAGGTGGCGACCCCGGCGCGCATCGCCGAGGTGCAGCGCCGCGAGGAGGCACGCAGGGCCGCGGCGATCCGCGCCGTGGAGCAGTCCAAGGAGCTCGTGGACCTGCTCAGCCGCACCATCCTCACCCTCAAGGCGAAGGCCGGCGACGACGGCCGCCTCTTCGGCTCGATCACCTCCGCCGACGTGGCCACCGCGATCAAGGAGGCCCGCGGCGTGACCGTGGACCGCCGGAGCATCACGGTGGAGCCCCCCATCCGCGCGGTCGGCACCTACTCCGTCCCGATCGAGCTGGCCCCCGGGCTGACGACCGAGGTGAAGACCATCGTCAGCCCGCTGATCGACTGAGCACCGCCCGCCCCGCGGGGCAGAGGAACCCGGTGGCCACGTCGTCGGAGAGCGTCCCGCCCCCGCAGAACGCGGAGGCCGAGGCGATGTTGCTCGCCAGCCTCATGGAGGTCGACGCGTACGTCGCCGAGGCCCAGGGGATGCTCGACGCGGAGGACTTCTACCGCGAGGGGCACCGGGCGGTGTACCGCGCCATCCAGGCGCTGTTCCAGACCGGGGAGCCCGTCGAGCCGATCACGGTGATCGAGCAGCTCACCAAGAACGGCGAGCTCGACGCCGCGGGCGGGCGCGGCGGCGTGCTCGACCTGATGGAGACCCCCTTCATCGCGGCGAGCTACAAGAGCTACGCCGAGATCGTCCGCGACGCCTCGACCCAGCGGCGGCTGCTGCGCGTCGGGCAGGAGATCGAGCGGATGATCGCCCAGCGCGAGGGCGAGACCACGGCGATGCTCCAGGACGCCGAGACGCTCGTCTACGAGCTGTCGCAGAAGGGCGTCCGCGGGGACTTCACCCGCGCCGACAAGCTCGTCATCAAGGGCCTCGAGCGCCTCACCGCGGCCGAGGAGGCCGGCGGCGGCGTGGTCGGCGTGCCCACCGGCTTCATCGACCTCGACAAGGTCGTCGGCGGGCTCCAGGCGGGCAACATGGTCGTCGTCGCCGCCCGCCCCAGCATGGGCAAGACGGCGCTGGCCCTCGGCATCGCCGAGAACGCCGCCCTCACCCAGAACCTCGCCGTCGCCGTGTTCAGCCTCGAGATGAGCGGCGACGAGCTGATCCAGCGCCTCCTGTCGTCGGTCGCGATCGTCGACGCCGGACGCATCCGCGCCGGGCGGCTCGCGCCCGAGGACTGGTCGCGCATCGGCCGCGCCGCCGACCGCCTGTCCGCCGCCCGGCTCTACATCGACGACTCCGAGGGCGTCACCGTCGGCGAGATGCGGACGAAGCTGCGCCGCCTCAAGAGCCGCGACGGCCTCGACCTGCTGATCGTCGACTACATCCAGCTGATGGAGGGCAACCGCGGCCGCAAGGACGAGAACCGCGTCCAGGAGATCTCCGCGATCTCGCGGAACCTGAAGATGCTGGCGCGCGACCTCGAGGTGCCGATCATCTGCGTCTCGCAGCTCAACCGCTCGCCGGACTCCCGCAACGACAAGCGCCCGATGCTGTCGGACCTGCGCGAGTCGGGCGCGATCGAGCAGGACGCCGACCTCGTGCTGATGATCTACCGGGACGACTACTACAACCCGGAGACGTCCGAGGACAAGGGACTCGCCGAGGTGATCGTCGCCAAGAACCGGCACGGGCCCACCGACCGCGTGAAGCTCACGTTCCGCGGCAGCTACGCCAAGTTCGACAACCTGGACCGGGATCACTGATGACGGACCGAGACACCTGATGCCCGCGACCGTCGTCATCGGCGCCCAGTGGGGCGACGAGGGGAAGGGCAAGGTCGTGGACCTCCTCGCGGAGCGCAGCGAGGTCGTCGCCCGCTACCAGGGCGGCAACAACGCCGGCCACACGATCGTGGCGGGCGACGAGGTCTACAAGCTGCACCTCGTCCCCTCGGGGATCCTCTATCCCGGCACGCTCTGCGTGATCGGCAACGGCACCGTGGTCGACCCCGGGGCGCTGTGCGCCGAGATCGACGGGCTGGAGGAGCGCGGCGTCTCGCTCGAGACCCTGCGCATCAGCGGCAACGCGCACCTGATCATGCCGTACCACGTGATGCTCGACGGGGCGTCCGAGATGAAGCTCGGGAAGTTCTCGATCGGGACCACCCGCCGCGGCATCGGGCCCTGCTACCAGGACAAGGCCGCCCGGGTCGGCATCCGCGCGCAGGACCTCCTCGACCCGAAGATCCTCGTCCGCAAGCTCGAGATCGCCCTCGAGGCGAAGAACGAGATCCTCGAGAAGCTCTACGGCCTGCCGCGCCTCGCGCCCGCCGACGTCGCCGAGGACCTGCTCGCCCACGCCGAGCGCCTGCGCCCCTTCATCGCCGACACCGCCCTGATCATCGACCGGGCGCTCCGCGACGGGAAGCGGGTGCTGTTCGAGGGCGCCCAGGGGACGATGCTCGACATCGACCACGGCACCTATCCCTTCGTGACGTCGTCGAACCCCGTCGCCGGCGCCGCCTGCACGGGCACCGGCATCGGCCCGACACGCATCGACAGCGTGCTCGGGGTGACGAAGGCCTACGTCACCCGCGTCGGCGAGGGCCCCTTCCCGACCGAGCTCGACGACGACGCCGGGCGGCACATGCTGGAGCAGGGCAACGAGTTCGGCACCACCACCGGGCGCCAGCGCCGGTGCGGCTGGCTCGACCTGGTGGCGCTGCGGTACGCGGTCCGGCTGTCCGGCATGACCCAGCTGGCCCTGACCAAGCTGGACGTGCTCTCCGGCCTCGACCGGGTGCGGCTGTGCGTGGCGTACCGCGACCGCGACGGCGCGCGCCTCACCGACTTCCCGTACCACCAGACCGTCTTCCACGGTTGCACGCCGGAGTACGAGGAGATGGCGGGCTGGGACGAGGACCTCTCCGGCTGCCGCAGCCTCGAGGACCTGCCGCCGCGGGCGCGCGAGTACGTCGACGCCATCGCGGCCGCCGTCGAGGTGCCCATCACGCTCATCGGCACCGGCCAGGGCCGCCACCAGGTGATCGACCAGGTCGAGGTCTAGGCCGGGACCGCCTCCGGGGTCGCCTCGGCGGGGGCGGGCGCCGGGGACGCCTCCGCCGGGACCTGCTCGTCGGACACCGGCGTCGGCGCCGCGGTCGCGGCGTCCACGGGGGGCCGGGCGGGCGCCTCGGGAGCGGGCACCGGGTCGGGCGGCCGCGGCAGCGGGGCGGGGGCGGGGCGCGCGGCGGTCCGCGTGGTCAGCAGCGCCGGGTCGTCCGACGACGGCGGGGACGCCGGCACGGGCGCGTCCGCGACGGTCCGCGTCGCGACCTCGGCGGGCGGCGTCACGACGGGTGGCGTCCGGATCGGGTCGGAGGGCTGCTCCACCGGCTCCGCCGTCTCGACGGGGTCCACCGGGTCGGCGGGGTCCCGCGGATCGGCCGGGTCGCGGGGACGGGTCGGATCGACCACGACGGGTGGCGCCCCGGTGCCCGGGCCGGGCAGCGTGATGATGCGGCAGCGGCGGATCGCGATCGTCCCGTCGGGCCGGACGACCACGCCGACCGGGAGGTACCCGGGCGGGCAGCGCGTGCCGCCCGTCGCGCCGTCGTCGGCGGGGAGCGGGTCGACCTCCTCGGCCGGGTCGGTCGGGTCGACGGGACCCGGCTCCTCCGTGCCGGGGTCCTCCCCACCGGGGTCCGTGCCGGGGTCCTCTCCACCCGGGTCGGTGCCGGGGTCCTCTCCACCGGGGTCCGTGCCGGGGTCCTCTCCACCCGGGTCGGTGCCGGGGTCCTCTCCACCCGGGTCGGTGCCGGGGTCCTCTCCACCCGGGTCCGTGCCGGGGTCCTCGCCACCGGGGTCGGTGCCGGGGTCCTCTCCACCCGGGTCGGTGCCGGGGTCCTCTCCACCCGGGTCGGTGCCGGGGTCCTCTCCACCCGGGTCCGTCCCGGGGTCCTCCTCACCCGGGTCGGTGCCGGGGTCGGTCGGGTCGGGGTCGGCGGGATCGGGGTCCGTCGCAACGGGCGGATCCTCCGCCGGGACCTGTGCGGCGGGCGGCAGGGGCGCCGGCGCCACCGGGGCCGCGGGGGCCGGGCCGGCGGGGGCCGGGCCGGCCGCCGTCACCACCGGCGGCGCGACCGGGGCGGGCGCGGCGGGCGGCACGGGGACCGGGTCGGGGTCGGGCGCCGGATCCGGGTCGGGGCCGGGCGCCGGGGCCGTGCCGGCCGCGCCCGGGCCACCACCCGCCGGGGCCCCGCCGCCCGCCTCGGGTGCCGCGGGGGGATCGACGTCGTCCCCGGGCGTGTACGCGGCGGCCGCGGTGAACGGCGCGGCCGTCGTGCCCGCCACCGGGGCGGCGGCGGTGACGAGACCCGTCGTGCGGGCCGCCGGCGCGGGCGCGGAGGGGTCGGCCGCGCCCGCGACCGGGGCGGCGTCGGCGACCGGTCCCTCGCCGTCGGGGGCGAAGGGGCCGACGCCCGCCAGGGTCACGGCGACCGTGGCGATGACGCCCATGGCGCAGACCCCGGCGGCGGCGATGCCGCCCATCGCGGTCGCGCCGAAGCCGGTGGCCGCGCCGATGCCCACGCCGGCGCCGGCGCCCACGCCCGCTCCCGTCCCGACGCCGCCCGACGACCCGCCCGGGGACGAGCCGGCGCCGCCGGCGCCGGCGGCGAGCGCGCCCGAGCCGGCCGCGGCCGCCGTCTCCGCGCCGAACAGGATGCCGCGCAGGATCTCCGCGGCCGCCGCGGCGGGGAGCACCGGCCACCAGGCGGCGAGCCGGCGGCGGCGCTCCTCCTGCGCGGCGGCGAACGCGGTGCACGGCTCGCACCCGCGCAGGTGGGCCCGGATCGCGCGGGCCCGCAGGGTGCGGCGGTCCCCCTCGCCGATGCGGCGGCGGACGTCCGGACAGCCCAGGTCGCGACCCGCCGAGAACTCGACGAGGCTCGTGCGGGCCTCGTGCAGCAGGTTGCGGGCGGCGCCCTCGTCGGTCCCGAGCACGCCGGCGACGGCGGAGTACGACAACCCGTTCAGCTCGTGCAGCACCAGCGCCGAGCGCTGCCGCAGCGGGAGCGCCGCGATGTCGCTGCGCAGCTCCCGGATCCGCTCACGCGCCTCCACCGCCTCGTGCACCGCGCCCGCGACGGGGTCGTCGCGCTCGGTCAGCTCCTCGACGCGGGGCCGGGCCCGCAGCAGGTCCATGCACTCGTTGTGGGCGATGCGCAGCAGCCACGGCGTGAGGGGCCCCCGCGGCGGCCGGCCCGCCGAGAGCGCCCGGTACGCCGACAGCATCGTGAGCTGGAAGGCCTCCTCGGCGTCCTGCGCGTGCCGGGTGATCGCGGTGCAGTACCGGAACACCTGGCCGCGGTGGCGCTCGTAGACCACCTCGAAGGCGCGCTCGTCCCCCGCCGCGACGAGCGCGGCGAGCGCGGTGTCGCCGAGGAACGCGATCGACCCGGACCCCGGGCGGAGTGCCGGGGGGCGCGAGCCGGGGGAGACCGATGTCGCCATCGCGAGCCTTCCACTGCAGGACGGGGGGCTCGTGTATACCGCGGTCTCGGAGCGGCGCGGGACAGCGAACCTGACGAAAGCTCACGACGTCCGGTGCCCGTCCCGAAAGACCCCCCGATCGGGCGGCTACGTCCGAGGGGCCCGGGCGCCGGCAGCGACCCGCACGACGGTCCGCACGGCGCGTCCCGCCCCGGATCTCAGGCGGCGGAGACCAGCCGCAACCGGGGCACGGGACGTGCCGAGGGGGACCGGCCGGAGGCGCGCGCCGCGAGCACCCGCTCGAGGGCGGCGACGGCCCACGGGGCGAACTGGCGTCCCGACTCCGCGCGGCACTCCTCGAGCGCCCCGTCGGTCGTGAGCGGCTCACCCGACCAGGACCGGTGGGTCATGGCGTCCCACGAGTCGGCGAGGCAGAGGATCGCGGCGCCGTCGGGGATCTCGTGCTCGATCAGCCCGTCGGGGTAGCCCCGGCCGTCCCACCGCTCGTGGTGGTGGCGGATCCAGCCGGCCTGGCGGCGCGTCAGCACCGGCGCGACGGCGTCGGCCCCGACCCCGGCGTGGGCCTTCACGATCTCGAACTCGGTCGGCGTGAGGGCGCGCGGGCTCAGCAGGACCGACTCGGGGACGCACGACTTGCCGACGTCGTGGACGTGCCCGGCGTCACGCAGGTCGTCGACCCGGCGGCGGATCCAGCCGAGCTCGGCCGCGATGTCGGCCGCGACCTCGGCGACGCGCTCCGAGTGGCCCGTCGTGCAGGGGTCGAGGGAGTCGATGGCCCGGGCCGTGCGCCGCAACGCGATGAGACCCTGCCATCTCGCGAGGCCCGTGGCCGGGTCCGCGGTGAGTGAGGTGGGGAACCAATCGATCATGCACAGGAGACCTGCGTCCCCACCGGAACGTCGGATCTACTTGCGGAAATATTTCCGGGCGCCCTCCGGGGAGGGCCGGATCAGCGCGGCGGGGTGTCCTCGACCACCTCGTGGACGCCGCCGTTGGTGAGGTCCACGATCGCCCCGCGGATCGCGTCGCGGTGGGGCAGCTCCGGCGCCATGCGGGCGCGGCGGATCTGGGCGCGGACGCTGTCCTCCAGGTCCACGAAGCCCCCGGCGCGCCACTCCGGGACGTGCCCGGTGTCGGCGGCGATCGCCTCGGCGAAGGCGTGGTCGTCGAGGCCGTGCAGGCCGCACTCGGTGTGCTGCAGGATCAGGACCTCGCGCGTGCCCAGCATCCGCTGCGACACCGCCAGGGAGCGCAGGGCCGCGTCGTCGACGAGGCCGCCGGCGTTGCGGATGACGTGGACCTGGCCGTTGCCGAGCCCGAGGATCGAGAACAGGTCGAGCCGCGCGTCCATGCACGCCACCACCGCGAGGTGCAGCGAGGGACGGTTGTCGAGGGCGCTCGGCGGGTTGCGGCTGCCGTGGAACAGCAGCGCGTCGACCACCGACGGCCGGCGCTCCCCGCTCACGTCGACATCAGCGCCACGAGCGCGAGGGTCCAGATGGCGATGATCGCGAGGGCCGCGGGCCACCCGCCGGAGAGGACGATCGCGACGACGGCCGTCGCGAGGACCGCGCCGCCGACCACGATCCACGTCACCCAGCGGATCTCGCCGGCGGCGGCGCGCTCGAAGTCGGTGACCGGGGGCTCCCGGGGCGTCAGGGCGGTGCCCCCGCCCGTGGCCTCGATGTAGGAGTCGAGGGCCCGCATCACCTCGCCCGCGGCCTGCTGGCGGTCGGGCGCCCCCGCCAGCTCGGCGAGGGCCTCCTCGAGGAGCGCGCGGTGGGCCTCGCGGTCGGCCCGGGACAAGGGTCTGCGTGGCTCGGCCATCGCGCCGGATGGTAGTGGAGGGCGGGGACGATCGGCCAACGTCAGGCGCCGCCGGACGACCGCGCGGTGTGCGAGAGTGCACCGGTGAGTCGCACGGTGCTGGTCGTCGGAGGCGGAGGGCGCGAGCACGCCCTCGTGAGGGCGCTTGCCCGGTCGCCCGAACGACCCCGGATACTGTGCGCGGGCGGCAACGCCGGCATCGCCCGCGACGCCGAGCTGATCCCCCTGAACCTGGACGACGTGCGCGGCGTCGCCGCCCTCGCGCCCGCCCTCGGCGTCGACCTCGTGGTCGTCGGGCCCGAGGCCCCCCTCGTGGCCGGCATCTGCGACGCGCTGCGGGCCGCGGGCGTGCGCGCCTTCGGCCCCTCCGCCGCCGCCGCGCGCCTCGAGGGCAGCAAGGCGTTCGCCAAGGAGGTCATGGAGGCCGCGGGCGTCCCGACCGCGCGGTCGGTCACCGTCACCGACCTCGACGCCGGCCTCGCCGCCGTCGCCTCCCTCGGCCTGCCCGTCGCGATCAAGGCCGACGGCCTCGCCGCCGGCAAGGGCGTCGTCGTCGCCACGACGGAGGCGCAGGCCCGCGAGGCGCTGCAGGCATGCCTCGTCGACGCGGCCTTCGGCGCGGCCGGCCGGGTCGTCGTCGTCGAGGAGGGCATGACCGGCCCCGAGGTGTCGCTGCTCGCGATCACCGACGGCCGCGCCGTCGCCCGGTTCCCCGCCGCCCGCGACTACAAGCCGATCGGCGAGGGGAACACGGGGCCGAACACCGGCGGGATGGGCTCCGTGTCGCCGGTGCCCGACATCCCCGACGCGCTCGCCGACGAGCTCGTCGACGCGGTCCACCGCCCCGTGATCGCCGAGATGGAGCGCCGCGGGACGCCCTTCCAGGGCGTCCTCTACGCCGGGATCATGATGACCCCCGACGGCCCGCGGGTGCTCGAGTTCAACACCCGCTTCGGCGACCCCGAGACGCAGGCCCTGCTGCCCCGCCTCGAGGACGACGCGCTGGACCTGCTCACCTCCGCCGCGGCCGGCGGGCTCGCCGACGGCCCCGTCCGTGTCAACGACGGCGCCGCCGTCGCCGTGGTGCTCGCCGCGCACGGGTACCCCGGCACCCCCCGCCAGGGGGACGTGATCTCCGGCCTCGACGCGGCCGCCGAGACGGGCGCGGAGGTGTACCACGCCGGCACGACGTTCGGCGAGGGCGGCGCGGTGGTCACGGCGGGCGGCCGGGTGCTGGCCGTGAGCGCCCGCGGCGACTCGGTCGCCGACGCCCGCGCCCGCGCGTACGCCGCGGCCGACCTCATCACGTTCGACGGCCGCCAGATGCGCGGCGACATCGCCTCCGGAATGGACGACACCACCACGTGATCCCCCGTTACTCGCGCCCGGCCATGAACGCCCTCTGGACCGAGGAGGCCAAGCTCGCGCGCTGGCTGGAGGTGGAGCTCGCCGTCTGCCGGGCGTGGGCGGCGGCCGAGGTGATCCCCGCGGCCGACCTCGCCGAGATCGAGGCGAAGGCCGGGTTCTCGGTGGAGCGCACCCAGGAGCTGGAGCGCGTCACCAACCACGACGTCGTCGCGTTCCTCACCGACGTCAACGAGCGCGTCGGCCCGGCGTCGCGGTGGATCCACTACGGCATGACGTCGTCGGACGTCCTCGACACCGGCCTCGCCCTCGCCATCCGGCGGTCGGGCGAGCTGCTGCTCGCCGGGCAGGCGGCGCTCACCGCCACCCTCCGCGACCTGGCGCTGGAGCACCGGGACACCCTGTGCGTCGGGCGCACCCACGGCATCCACGCGGAGCCCACGACCTTCGGCCTGAAGCTCGCCGGGCACGCCCTGGAGAGCCGCCGCAACGAGGAGCGCCTGCGCGACGCGCTCGCCGGCGCGTCGGTCGGGACCCTGTCCGGCGCCGTCGGGACCTACGCGATGCTGGAGCCCGCCATCGAGGCCGCGGTGCTCGCCGAGCTCGGCATCGGCGGCGAGCCGATCCCCACCCAGGTCGTCGCCCGCGACCGCCACGCGCAGCTCGTCTGCACGATGGCCGTCGCCGCCTCCTCGCTCGACCGCCTCGCCACCGAGCTGCGCCACCTGCAGCGGACCGAGCTGCGCGAGGCCGAGGAGGCCTTCACGGTGGGGCAGAAGGGCTCGTCCGCGATGCCCCACAAGCGCAACCCGATCACGGCGGAGCGCATCTCCGGCATCGCCCGCGTCGTCCGGGGCCACGCCGTCGCCGCCCTCGAGGACGTCGCCCTCTGGCACGAGCGCGACATCTCCCACTCCTCGGTCGAGCGGATCATCCTCCCCGACGCGTTCCTCGCCCTCGACTACATGCTCCACAAGGCGCGGACGCTGATGGAGGGCCTGGTCGTCCGCGAGGACCGGATGCGCGCCGTGCTCGAGTCGTCGCACGGGCTCGTGTTCTCCCAGCGTGTGCTGCTCGGCCTGGTCGAGCGGGGCCTGACCCGCGAGGAGGCGTACGCGCTGGTGCAGCGCAACGCCCTGCGGGCCTGGGACGAGGAGCGCCCCCTCGGCGACCTCCTCGCCGAGGACGACGAGGTCACCGCGGTCATCCCGGCGGCCGAGGTGGCGGCGCTGCTCGACCCGGCGTGGTACACCCGGCACGTCCCCGAGCTGATGGAGAGGGTGGCCGGTCTGTGATCGACGCGGGAGCGGTGTCGGACTACCCGCTCCTCCTCGAGGGCAAGGTGCGCCAGGTCCGCGAGGTGGACGACGCCCGGCTGCTGATCGTCGCGACCGACCGCATCTCGGCGTACGACTGGATCATGCCGACGCCGATCCCCGGCAAGGGCGCCATCCTCACGGCGCTGTCGGCCTTCTGGTTCGCGCGGACGCGGGACATCGTCCCCAACCACCTGATCGAGCTGGTCGGCGACCGGGCGATGCTCGTCACGCGCCTGCGGATGCTCCCCGTCGAGTGCGTCGCCCGCGGCTACCTCGCGGGGTCCGGCTGGGCCGACTACCAGGCGACCGGCGCGGTCTGCGGCCACCCGCTCCCGCCCGGCCTCCGGCTCGGCGACCGGCTGCCGGAGCCGATCTTCACGCCCGCGACGAAGGCGACCGAGGGCCACGACGAGAACATCAGCCGGGCCCGGGCCGCCGAGCTCACCGGCGAGGGGTTGCTCGCCGAGGCGGAGCGGATCACGCTGGAGCTCTACCGCCGCGCGTCGGAGCGGTGCGCGGCGGCCGGGATCATCCTGGCCGACACCAAGTTCGAGCTCGGCGTCGACGCGGGGGGGCGCCTCGTGCTCGGCGACGAGGCCCTCACCCCCGACTCGTCGCGCTTCTGGCCCGCCGACCGGTGGGAGCCGGGCACGAGCCCGCCCTCGTTCGACAAGCAGTACCTGCGCGACTGGCTGGACCGGATCGGCTGGGACCACGCGTCACCGCCGCCGGAGCTCCCGGCCGAGGTGGTGGAGGGGACGCGTGCCCGGTACATCGAGGCGCATCAGCGCATCACGGAGGTGGTTGGGTGACCCAGGTCGTCGTGACGGTCATGCCGAAGGCGGGGGTGCTCGACCCGCAGGGCCAGGCCGTCGCCGGCGCGCTCGCGCAGCTCGGCTTCGGCGGGGTCGGCGAGGTGCGGATCGGCAAGCGCATCGAGCTCGAGATCGCGGGGGACGACCCGGCCGGTCAGGCGCGCGCGATGTGCGAGCAGCTCCTCGCGAACGCCCTGATCGAGGACTACGCGGTGGAGGTCCCGTGACGACCACGGTCGCCGTCGTCCGCTTCCCCGGGTCGCTCGACCACGACAGCGCCGCCGTCGCCGTGGAGGGCCTCGGCGCCCGCGCGGTGCCCGCCTGGCACGCCGACGACGCCCTCCCGGAGGGCACCGACGCCGTGCTGCTGCCCGGCGGCTTCTCGTACGGCGACCACCTGCGGTGCGGCGCCATCGCGAGCCGCTCCCCGATCATGGCCGCCGTCCGCCGCCACGCCGACGCCGGTGGCCGCGTCGTCGGGATCTGCAACGGCTTCCAGGTGCTCTGCGAGGCCGGGCTCCTGCCGGGGGCGCTGCGCCGCAACGCCACGCTCTCGTTCGTGTGCCGGCAGATGGAGCTCGAGGTCGCCGACGACGGCACGCCCTGGACGGGCGGGCTGGAGGGCGGCGCGACGCTGTCGATCCCCGTCAAGAACAACGAGGGCGCCTGGTACGGCGACCCGGACAGCGCGCGCGTCGTGCTGCGGTACCGCGAGGACCTGCTCGGCTCGGTCGACCGCGTCGCGGGCGTGACGAACGCCGCCGGCAACGTGATGGGCCTGATGCCCCACCCGGAGGAGGCCTGCGACCCCCTGCTCGGATCCGTCGACGGGCGCCTGGTGCTCGGGGGGCTGCTGGCGTGAGCACTCGCGACCTCCCCCGCCACCGCCAGCTCGGGCTCACCGACGACGAGGCCGCCCGCATCCCGGAGCTGCTCGGGCGCACGCCGACCGACCCCGAGCTCGTCATGTTCAGCCTCATGTGGAGCGAGCACTGCTCGTACAAGCACAGCCGCCCCCTCCTGTCGGGCTTCCCGACGACGGGGCCGCGGGTGCTGCAGGGCCCCGGCGAGAACGCCGGCGTCATCGACGTCGGCGACGGCATCGCCGTGGCGCTGAAGATCGAGAGCCACAACCACCCCTCCGCGGTGGAGCCGTTCGAGGGCGCCGCGACCGGCGTCGGCGGCATCGTCCGCGACATCATCGCGATGGGCGCCCGCCCGATCGCGCTGCTCGACAGCCTCCGCTTCGGCGAGCTGACCAGCGCCCGCAGCCGCCACCTGTTCACCCGCGCCGTCGCCGGCATCGGGCACTACGGCAACTGCATCGGGGTGCCGACCGTCGGCGGCGAGGTGGTCTTCGACGACCGCTACGAGGAGTCGTGCCTCGTCAACGCCATGTGCGTCGGGATCGTCGAGGGGCCGATGCTGCGGGCCGCCGCGTCGGGTCCCGGCAACGCCCTGGTGCTGATCGGCAACCGCACCGGCGCCGACGGCATCGGCGGCGCCAGCGTCCTCGCCTCGGCCGAGCTCGACGACGAGGACAAGCGCCCGTCCGTGCAGGTGAGCGACCCGTTCACGGAGCGCAAGCTCATGGACTGCTGCCTCGAGCTGGCCGCCGCGGGCGCCTTCGTGGCCCTGCAGGACCTCGGGGCCGCGGGCCTCACCAGCGCCGCGAGCGAGATGGCCGCCAAGGGCCGCCTCGGGCTCGACATCGACCTGGACCTGGTGCCGCTCCGCGAGGAGCTGCAGGCCGCCGAGATCCTCGTGTCGGAGAGCCAGGAGCGGATGCTCGCCGTCGTCGAGCCCGGGCGCGTCGACGAGGTCGTCGCCGTCTGCCGCCGCTGGGACCTCGACGCCACCGCGATCGGCTCGGTGACGGAGGGCGAGAACCTCGTCGCCCGCCACCGCGGCGAGGTCGTCGTCGACCTCCCCGCGCGCCTCCTCGCCGACGAGGCCCCCGTCTACGAGGTGCCGCGGACCCCCGCCGCGCCCCCGCCGCCGCTCGACCGCTCCGCCCTGCCGGAGCCGGCGGACCTGGCGGCGGCGTGGCTCGACCTGCTGGCCCGGCCGAACATCGCGAGCAAGCGCTGGGTGTACGAGCGCTACGACCACCTCGTCGGCGCCAACACGATCCGCCGGCCCGGCGGCGACGCCGCCGTGGTGCGGCTGCCCGGCTCGGACCGGGCGATCGCCCTGACCACCGACTGCGCCGAGCGCCACTGCGAGCGCGACCCGCGCGGCGGCGGCCGGGCGTCGGTGCTGGAGGCCGCCCGCAACCTCGCGTGCGTCGGGGCGCGGCCCGTGGCGGCGACCGACTGCCTCAACTTCCCGAACCCCGAGAAGGGCTCGACGGGGTGGCGCCTGGCGGAGGCCATCGCCGGGATGTCGGAGGCCCTCGTCGCGCTGGAGGTCCCGGTCGTCAGCGGCAACGTGTCGCTCTACAATGAGTCCGCGACCCGGGCCATCCTGCCGACCCCCGTCGTGGGGATGATGGGCCTCCTGGAGCGCGCCGACAGCAGTGTCGGACAGGGATTCGGCGACGAGGGCGATGTCATCCTGCTGATCGGGGATGATGGGTCCCTCGACGCGAGCGAGTACGTCGGGGGTGCGGGCGGCGCGCCGCCTGACATCGATGTCGGTCGGGAGGTCGCGGGTATCGGGATCGTGCTGAGGGCGGCGGAGGAGGGCCTCCTGACGAGCGCCCACGACGTGTCGGCGGGCGGACTCGCCGTCGCGCTGGCCGAGAGCGCCCTGATCGGCGGCGTGGGCGCCGCGGTCGACCTGCCGTCCGGCGCCCGCGACGACGAGGTCGCGTTCGGCGAGGGCGGCGGCCGCATGATCGTCACCGTCCGCTCGTCCGAGGACGCCGACCGCGTGGCGATGATGGGCCGCGACACCGTGGCGGTCACCCGCATCGGGCGCGTCGGCGGCGACGCCGTCACGCTGCGCATCGGCGGCCGCCCCGCCACGATCGACCTGGCCGCGGCACGCGCGGCACACGAGGGAACCCTGCCGGAGGCGCTGGCATGAGCGACGCGGAGCGACCCCTGGACGACGACACCCCCAAGGAGGAGTGCGGCGTCTTCGCCGTCGCCGCCCCGCCGGGGCGCGACGTCTCGCGGATCACGTACTACGCGCTCCACGCCCTGCAGCACCGCGGCCAGGAGAGCGCCGGCATCGCCGCCCGCGACGGCGCCAACGTCACGATCCAGCGGGACCTCGGCCTCGTGACCACCGTGTTCGACGAGACGTCGCTGCGGAGCCTCACCGGCGACGCCGCCATCGGCCACGTGCGCTACTCGACCACCGGCGCCAACAAGTGGGACAACGCCCAGCCCGTGGCGCAGACCCGCGGCGACGACATCGTCGCCCTCGGCCACAACGGCAACCTCACCAACACCGGCGAGCTGCGGACCGAGATGGAGGCGGCGGGCGCCGACCTGCGCGCCAGCACCGACTCGGAGATCATCGCGGCGCTGATCGCCGCCGAGGAGGGCAGCCTGCTCCGCGCCGTCTGCGCGGTCATGCCGCGCCTCGTCGGCGCCTACTCCGTCGTCGTGATCTCCGGCAGCGAGCTCGTCGCGTTCCGCGACGCCCACGGCGTGCGCCCCCTGGTGCTCGGGCGGCTCGACGAGGGCGGCTGGTGCGTCGCCTCCGAGACCTGCGCCCTCGACCAGATCGGCGCCCGGTTCGAGCGCGACGTCCGCCCCGGCGAGGCCCTGCGCCTCAGCGCCGGCGGCATCGAGAGCCGCCAGGCCCTCCCCTCCGCCGGCGGGCGGACCTGCGTCTTCGAGCACATCTACTTCGCGCGGCCCGACAGCCGCATGGAGGGCACCACGATGTGGGAGTCGCGCAGCGCGATGGGCGCCGAGCTCGCCCGCGAGAGCGGCGTCGACGCGGACCTCGTCGTCGGGCTCCCCGACAGCGGCACCCCCGCCGCCATCGGGTACGCCCAGGAGTCGGGGATCCCGTACTCCGAGGCCGTGGTGCGCAACCGCTACGTCGGGCGCAGCTTCATCCAGCCCGACCAGGCGATGCGCCAGCACGGCATCCGGCTGAAGTTCAACCCGCTGCCGTCGGTGATCGCCGGCAAGCGCCTCGTCGTCGTCGACGACTCGATCGTGCGCGGCAACACCACCCAGCGGATCGTCCAGATGCTGCTCGACGCCGGCGCCGCCGAGGTGCACATGCGGATCTCGAGCCCCCCGATCCTCTGGCCCTGCTTCTACGGCATCGACATGGCCGACCGGGCGGAGCTCGTCGCCGTCGGCCGCAGCGTCGAGGAGATCGCGGACCTCACCGGCGCGCACAGCCTCGCGTACCTGACCCTCGACGGCCTGCAGCGCGCCCTCGGGAAGCCGGCGTCGGGGTTCTGCCGGGCGTGCTTCACCGGCGAGTACCCCATCGCGATCCCCGACTCGTCGCTGAAGCTGCGCTTCGAGCCCGGTGAGCGGGAGCCCGCCGCCGCCTGAGCGCCCCGGGATCCGGCGCCCACCCGCCCCGGCGCGGCACTAGGCTTCGCGACATGGCGTCCGACCACCTCTCCTACCGCGACGCCGGGGTCGACCTCGACGCCGCCCGCCGCCACACCGCGGCCATCTCCGCGATGGTCGCGGGCGGCCAGACCGGGTTCGCCGCCGCCCACCCGATCCCGCCGGGCATGCGCGAGCCGATGCTCGTCACCTGCACCGACGGCATCGGCACCAAGCTGCTCCTCGCCCAGGAGCTGGGGCGCATCGGGGGGCTCGGCCAGGACCTCGTCGCGATGTGCGTCAACGACCTCGCCTGCACCGGCGCGCGGCCCCTCGTGTTCCTCGACTACCTCGCCGTCGGACGCCTCGACACCGATCAGGCGCGGGAGCTCGTCGCGTCGGTCGCCGACGCCTGCGCCGCGGTCGGGTGCGCCCTCGCGGGTGGCGAGACGGCGGAGATGCCGGGCCTCTACGCCCCCGGCCACTTCGACCTGGCGGGGTTCGCCTGCGGCGTCGTCGAGCGCTCCGAGATGCTCGGGGCGCACCGCGTGCAGGACGGGGACCTGATCGTCGGCATCCCGTCGTCGGGGATCCACTCGAACGGCTACTCCCTCGTGCGCGCCCTCGTCGCCGACGGGGCACTCGCCCCCGACCCCGACCTGCTGCTCGCGCCCACCCGGCTCTACGTGCGGGACGTCGCGGCGATGACCTCCGCGGGCCTCGCCGTGCGCGCCGCGGCCCACATCACCGGCGGCGGGCTCCCCGAGAACCTGCCGCGTGCCCTGCCCGAGGGCCTCGGCGCCGTCATCGACCCGGCGTCGTGGGAGCCGAACCCCGCGATGCGGGCGGTGCTCGACACCGGCCGGGTCTCGCCCGAGGACGCGTGGGACACGTTCAACATGGGCCTCGGCATGTGCGTCGTCGTCGACCCCGCCGACGCGGCCGCGGCCGCCGCCCTCGCCGACGGCGCCCGCGTCGTCGGGCGGGTCGCCCCCGGAAGGGGCGTCACCCGTGGCTGACCCCTACCGCATCGTCGTGCTCGCGTCGGGCAGCGGGTCGAACCTGCAGAGCCTGATCGACACCGTCCACGCGCCCGGCGGCACCGAGATCGTCCTCGTCGTCGGCTCCCGCGACGGCATCGTCGCGCTCGACCGCGCCACCGCCGCGGGGATCCCCGTCGCCGTCGTCACCCTGTCCGGGCGCGACCGGCAGGAGCGCGACGTCGAGCTCGCCCACGTCGTCGCCGAGGCACGTCCCGACCTCGTCGTCCTCGCGGGCTGGATGAGCATCCTCACCGGCGCGTTCCTCGACCGCTTCCCCGACCGGGTCGTGAACCTCCACCCCTCGCTGCTGCCGTCGTTCCCCGGGCTCCACGCGATCCGCCAGGCCCTCGACTGGGGCGTCCGCTGGACGGGGGTCACGGTGCACTACGCGGAGGAGGTCGTCGACGGCGGTCCGGCCATCCTGCAGGAGCCGGTACCCGTGTTGTACGGTGACGACGAAGAGGCGCTCACCGCGCGGATCCGCGAGGTGGAGCACCGTCTCGTGCCCGAGACGGTGCGCCTGTTCGCCGCCGGCAGGGTGCACCGCGATCCCACGGACCGGCGGAAGGTCCTGATCAGTCCCGTGGAGGTCGAGTGAGGGTCTCGCGTGCGCTCGTCTCGGTCTCGGACAAGACCGGGCTGGAGGACTTCGCCCGCGGTCTCGCCGACGCCGGCATCACCATCGTCTCGACCGGCGGGACCGCCGAGTCGCTGCGGTCATGGGGGATCGACGTCGTCGCCGTCGACGAGGTCACCGGCCACCCCGAGATCATGGGCGGGCGCGTCAAGACGCTCCACCCCCGCATCCACGGCGGCATCCTGGGGCGCGCCGGCCACGAGGGCGACGCCCGCGAGATGGCCGAGAACGGCATCGAGCCGATCGACCTCGTCGTCGTGAACCTCTACCCGTTCGAGGAGTGGGCGCGCCGGCGCGGCGTCTCCGACGACGAGCTGATCGAGCAGATCGACATCGGCGGGCCGACCCTCATCCGGGCGGCCGCGAAGAACCACTCCCGCGTCGGCGTGGTGACCTCGCCCGACCAGTACGCGGAGGTCCTCGGCGAGCTCGCCGCGGGCGACGGCGAGCTGTCCCCCGCGCTGCGGCGCCGCCTCGCCGGCGCCGCCTTCCTGCGCACCGCCTCCTACGACGCCGCGATCTCGTCGTGGTTCGCCGAGGCGGACGAGGACGAGGGGTTCCCCGCATCCCTCCTGATGGGCTTCGACAAGGCGATGGACCTCTCGTACGGGGAGAACCCGCACCAGCGCGGCGCGTACTACACCGAGCGCGGCGCCCGCACCCACCTCCTCGCCCGCGTCGAGCAGCTCCACGGCAAGGCCCTCTCGTTCAACAACCTGTTCGACCTGGACGCCGCCCGCGGCGTCCTCGCGGAGTTCGAGCTGCCGGCCTGCGTGATCGTGAAGCACAACAACCCGTGCGGCGTCGCCGTCGGCAGCGACGTGCGCACCGCCTACGAGCGGGCCCGCGACTGCGACCCCGTCTCCGCCTACGGCGGCGTGATCGCGGTGAACCGCCCCGTCGACCCGGAGCTCGGCGAGCTGCTCGCCGGGACGTTCGTGGAGGTGCTCTGCGCCCCCGGCTTCGACGAGGCGGCCCTCGCGTCCCTCACCCGCAAGCCGAACACCCGCCTCATGCTGAACGACGAGCGCCGCCGCACGAACGCCGGCGAGCGCGACCTGCGCCGGGTCGTCGGCGGCGTGCTGGTGCAGGACCGCGACGCCGAGAGCGAGGACCGGTCCGGCATGACCGTCGTCACCGACCGGGCGCCGACCGAGGCCGAGTGGGGGGACCTGCTGTTCGCGTGGCGGGTCGCCAAGCACGTCAAGAGCAACGCGATCGTGCTGGCGCGCGACCTCGTCACCGTCGGGGTCGGCGCCGGCCAGATGAGCCGCGTCGACTCGGTGCGCCTCTCCCTCGACAAGGCCCAGTCGCCCGTCGCGGGCGCCGTGCTCGCCAGCGACGCGTTCTTCCCGTTCGCCGACGGCCCCGAGGCCGCGGTGCGGGCGGGGGTCACCGCCATCATCCAGCCCGGTGGCTCCATCCGCGACGACGAGGTGTTCGCCGCCTGCGACGCCGCGGGCGTCGCGATGGTCGTCACCGGCCGACGCCACTTCCGCCACTGATGCCGGCCTGGGCCCTCACCGTCGACATCGACGCCCCGCCGGAGGCCGTCTGGCGGTTCATCGGCGACCCGACGACCGTCCCGCAGTGGTACCCCAAGTACGTGGCGTGCGAGGTCGACGGCGACCGCCGCACCCTCCGCACGGCGGAGGGCGCCGAGCTGCACGAACGCCTCCTCGAGCGTGACGACGACCGCCGCTTCTACTCGTACTCGGTGGTGTCCGGCGCCCCCGTCGCGTCGCACCTCGCCAGCTTCGAGGTGACCGCCGAGGGCACCGGCAGCCGCGTCCGCTGGGCCACCCAGGCCGAGCCGCTCGACCCGGCCGCCGACATCCGCGGCCGCCTCACGGCGAGCCAGACGGACGCCCTCGACCGGGTCAAGAGGATCGTGGAGGGCGGGACGGCCTAGCGGCCCCCGCCCCCGCCGGACCGGCACACCCGCGACGGGTCCCCCGGCCCCGGGTCGGGCCAGCGCCTACCCTGTGGCCATGCGCGTCCTCGCCGCCCTGCTGGTCGCCCTGGTCGCCGTGGTCGCGCCCGCCGCGGCCACGGCCGCGCCGCCCCCGGACCTCTCGCAGGACCCCCTCGACCGCGCCGCCCTCCTGACGCTGCCGAGCATCTACCGGGTGACGGTCACCTACGACGTCCCGGCGCTCGTCGCGGCCGACGGGACGCGCCTGCCCCTCGGGGCGAAGGCGCGGCGGATCGTGGAGAGCGGCACGGCGTTCGGCGTCTCCACCGGCGGGTGGCTCGCGACGGCCCGGCACGTCGTCGCCCCCGGCGACGACACCCTCGCCGCGATGGCGTACCGCAACCACCTCATCTACACCGGGCGGGCGCACTCCGACGCCGCGGTCGACGCCTACCTGGAGCGCACCGGCGCGCGACCGGCGGGCGCCCGGCGGGTGCGCGTCGACGTCACCCAGGCGGACGCCGGGGCCGGGGCGCGCGCCTCGCGGACCTGGCAGCCGGTGAGGATCGTGCCGAGCCCGACCGCCGACCTCGCGCTCGTGCGCGTCGTCGCCCGCGGCGCGCCCGCGCTGCCCCTCGACGAGTCGGCCAGCATCGGCACCCCCGTCATCTCGGTCGGCTTCGGGCGGGCGTCCGCCATCCACTCCGCCGGCGACGGCCTCGGCGAGCTGGAGCCGGCGATCCGCCGCGGCAGCCTGAGCCGCACCGGGACGCTCGAGGACGAGACGCCGGTGCGGCAGGCGATCGCGATCTCCGTCGCGGTGCAGGGCGGCGACTCCGGCGCCCCCGTCGTCGACGGGGAGGGCCGCGTCCGCGGGATCGTCATCCAGTCCACCCGCTCCGGCGGGATCGCGGAGCGGGCCACGGAGCTGCGCCAGCTCATGCAGACGGCGGGGGTCACGCCCACCACCGGACGGGCGGCCGCCGCCTTCCGGCAGGGGATGGAGGCCCTGTGGCGCCTCGACCCCGGCGCCGCGGAGGCCGCCTTCGACGCCACCCTGATCGCGTTCCCCGTTCACACCCTCGCCGCGACGGAGCGGACCCGCGCCGAGGAGCTCGCCGACGCCCGCATCCGGCTCGCCGGCGACCGCCGCCCCCAGGGGGTGCTGCTCGGCCTCGGCGTGCTCGCCGCCGTCATCGCCATGGGCTTCGCCGCCGCCCTCCTCGCGCCCCACGTCCCGCGCCGGGGTCCCTCCCCGCGCGGCCGTTAGGCTAGGACGGCCAGCCGGGGGGTCCGACCGCAGGGGGTGACGATGAGGATCGGCGTGCCGGCCGAGGTCAAGTCGGACGAGTACCGCGTCGCGCTCACCCCCGCCGGGGCCCTGGAGCTGACGCGACGCGGTCACGAGGTCGTGATCGAGCGGGGCGCGGGCGCCGGGTCGGGGATCCCCGACGGGGAGTTCACGCGCGTCGGAGCGACCATCGGCGACGCCGCCGACGCGTGGGGCTGCCGCCTGGTGCTGAAGGTGAAGGAGCCCCAGCCGGAGGAGTTCCGCTTCCTCCAGGACGACCAGATCCTCTTCACCTACCTCCACCTCGCGGCCAGCCCGGGCGTCGCCGACGCCCTCCGCCGCGCGGGGACGACCGGCATCGCCTACGAGACCGTCGAGGACGGCGCCGGGCGGCTGCCGCTGCTCGCCCCGATGAGCGAGATCGCCGGGCGGCTGGCGGTGCAGGCGGGCGCGCGGTACCTCGAGCGCCCCCTCGGCGGCCGCGGGGTGCTCCTCGGCGGCGTGGCAGGCGTGGCGCCGGGGTCGGTCGTGGTGATCGGCGCCGGCATCGTCGGCACGAACGCCGCCCTCGTGGCGATCGGCATGCAGGCCCACGTGACCGTCCTCGACACCGACCTCGACCGGCTCCGCGAGCTGGAGATGGTCCTCGGCGGCCGCGTGACGCTGCTCCACTCGACCCGCCTCGCGATCGAGGAGCTGCTGCCGACCGCCGACCTCGTCGTCGGCGCGGTGCTGCTGCCGGGGGCGCGGGCGCCGCGCGTGGTCACCCGCGACATGCTCGGGATGATGCGCCGCGGGGCGGTCGTCGTGGACGTGGCCGTCGACCAGGGCGGCTGCTTCGAGACGACGCGGCCGACGACGCACTCCGACCCCGTCTACCTCGTGGACGGGGTCCTGCACTACTGCGTGGCGAACATGCCGGGCGCCGTCCCCGTCACCTCGACGCGCGCCCTGAACAACGCCACCCTCCCGCACGTCACGTGGCTCGCCGACGAGGGCCTGACCGGCGCGCTCCGGGCGCACCCCGGGCTGCGGCCCGGCGTCAACGTGCGCGACGGCAAGATCGTCAACGCCGCGGTCGCGGAGGCGCTGGCGAGCTGACCGCGACCCTGGAGCTCCCGCCCCCGCAGGAGGGCCTCACCCAGCGCGAGGCCGAGCGCCGCCTGGCCGCCCGCGGGGAGGTCGAGGGGCCCGCGACCAGCCGCTCCTGGTCGAGCATCCTGCGGGCGAACCTGCTCACGGTCTTCAACGTGACGCTGGTGATCGCCGGCGTCGTCACCCTCGTCTTCGCCGACTGGCGGGACGCCGTCTTCCTCGCGATCCTCCTGCTGAACGCCGGGATCGGCATCGGGCAGGAGGCGCGCGCCAAGGCGAGCCTCGACCGGCTCGCCGCCCTCGTCGCCCCGCGGGCGACGGTGGTGCGCGACGGACGCCCCGTCGTCGTCGACGTGCCCCGGGTGGTCGTCGGCGACCTCGTCACCGTCGGCGCGGGCGACCAGGTCGTCGCCGACGGGCGCCTCGTGCGCAGCGACGGCCTCGGGGTGGACGAGTCGATCCTCACCGGTGAGGCGGAGCCCGTCGCCCGCGCCGCGGGCGACGAGGTGCGGGCCGGCTCGTTCGCCGCGGAGGGGTCGGGCGCCTACGTCGCGACCGCCGTCGGCGCGGACACCTACGCCGAGCGGCTCGTCGGCGAGGCGCGGGAGTTCCGGCACCCCCGGTCGCCGCTGGAGCGGGCGCTCGACCGGCTCATCCTGATCCTCGGCGTCTCGATGATCCCGCTGGGGCTGCTGCTCGCGTGGTCGCTGATCGAGCAGGACGTCGCGTTCCGGGAGTCCGTCGCCACCGCCGTCGCCGCCGTCGTCACGCTCGTCCCCGAGGGGCTGGTGCTGCTCGTCGGCGTGACGTACGCCGTCGCGACCCTGCGGATGACCCGCCGCGGCGCCCTCGCCCAGCAGCTCAACGCCGTCGAGTCGCTCGCCTCCGTCGACGTCATCTGCCTCGACAAGACCGGCACCCTCACCGAGGAGGGCCTCCGGGTCGAGGCGGTCGTCGCCGCGCCCGGCGTCGACGACGGCGAGCTGTCGACCCTGCTCGGGCGACTCGCCGCGAGCGCGCCCGACCGCAACGCGACCCTCGACGCCGTCGGGCACGGCATCCCCGGGGTCGCCGAGCCGGTGGAGGCGGCCGTCCCGTTCGCGTCGCGGCGCCGGTGGAGCGGCCTGCGCATCGGCGGCCGGACCATCGTCATGGGGGCCCCGGAGCACTTCACGCTCCCCGACGGCCTCGCCGCGCGGGCCGGCGACGAGGCGGCCGCCGGCCGGCGCGTGCTCGCCGTCGCGACGGGGGACGTCCCCCTCGCGCTGCCCGACCCCGACGCGCCGCCGCCCGCCGGGCTGACCCCGATCGGCATCGTCGTGCTCGCCGAGGAGCTCCGCCCCGACACCCGCGAGACGATCGCCTTCCTCCGCGAGGACGGCATCGACCTTAAGGTGATCTCCGGTGACGCCCCCGCCACCGTCGCGGCGATCGCCGCCGACGCCGGCGTCCCCGTGCTCGGCGACCCGGTGGACGGGCGCGACCTGCCGCCCGGCGACGCCGAGCTGCGCGAGCTCGTGGCGTCGCGGAGCGTGATCGGCCGCATCTCCCCCGACGGCAAGAAGCGGGTCGTGGAGGCGCTCGCCGCCCAGGGCCGGCACGTCGTGATGGTCGGCGACGGCGTCAACGACGTCCCGGCCCTGAAGGCGGCGCGGCTCGCGATCGCCCAGGGCAGCGGCTCGCAGATGGCCCGCGGCATCGCCGACCTCGTGCTCGTGCGCGACGGGTTCGCGTCGGTGCCGCCGATGATCCGCGAGGGGCGCAAGGTGATGCGCAACCTGCAGCGCGTCGCGAAGCTCTTCGTGGCGAAGTCCGTGCTCGCCGCGTTCCTCATCCTCACCGTCGGCCTGTCGTCCGAGAGCTACCCGTTCCTGCCGCGGCACCTGACCCTCGCGTCGTTCTTCACCATCGGCGTCCCCGCCTTCGTGCTGGCGCTCGCGCCGAGCACGGGGCCGTGGCGGCCCGCCGGGTTCCTCCGCGACCTCGCCCGCTTCGCGATCCCCGCCGGGACCGCCATCGGGCTCGGCGTCGTCGCGAGCTTCCTCATGTCGCTCAACCTGATCGACATGGACCCCGTGCGCGCCCGCACCGTCGCGACGACGGTCCTCGTGACGACGGGGCTCTACCTCGTGGTGGTGCTGGAGAGCGGAAGCCGCGCGCGGGGCTGGTCGGTCACGGCGCTCTGCGTCGGGCTGCTCGCCCTCTACCTGGTGGTGCTGACGCTGCCCGGGTGGCGGGACTTCTTCGAGGTGGCCTCCCCCGACCCCGCCATCCTGCTCTGCGCCGCCGCCGGGTCCGCGCTGGCCATGGGGGGCCTCGCGCTCACCGACGAGCGGTTCATCCCCCGGTTGCCCCTCCCGGAGGGGTGGCGTCGCCCGACCGCCGGCCGGCGATGAACGAGACGACCAGCAGCAGCCCGATCAGCACGAACGCGCTGAGGGCCCCGACGGGGATCGTCACGTAGCCGAACTCGTCGATCCACCGCGTCGAGCAGGGGATCCCGGCGCGGCAGGTGGCGCTCTCCTTGTCCGGGTTCACCTCGATGTAGATGTGGTAGATCGAGATCGCCGCCCCGACCACGGGGAAGACCGCCGCGTAGAGCGACACCCGCCGGTCCTTCAGGAGGGCGCCGACCAGCAGGATCACCACGAGCGGGTACATGCAGATCCGCTGGTACCAGCAGTACTGGCACGGCGGGTAGTCGGCGATCTCCGAGAAGTAGAGGCTCCCGGCCGTCGCGACCGCCGCGACGACCCACGCCGCCCACACCGCCTGGCGGGCGACCCCCTCCCACGAGGAGACGAGGGCCGCCCGGGCGCGCGGGCTGACGGCGGCCGCGACGATCGCGACCGCCAGCAGCACCGCGGCGACCTGGGCCAGGATCGCCAGCGCGGCGAGGGTGGTGTTGACCGTGTCCGTCACCGGAGGCGGGGACCGCCCGTCGTCACGATGCGGCCGGCCCGACCGCGGCGATGGCCTCCTCGAACTCCGACAGGTTCCCGGCGCCCTCGATGGTGCGCTCGCCCCGCGGCCCCGTGACCACGAAGGTCGGGGTCGCGTTCACGTCGTCCTCGTTCGCCGCGTCGCGCCGCTCGAAGAACGCGGTGGCGACGTCGTCGCCGGCGTAGTCGGCGCGCCACTTCTCGACGTCGAGGCCGAGGCCCGCGACGATCTCCTCCATCAGGCTGTCCGTGAGCCAGTCCTCCGTCTCGGGGCCCTGGTTGGCGTACAGCACCTCGAGGAACGGCCACATCGCGTCCTGCATCGCGGCGGCCTCGGCGCCCAGGGCGCCGCGCTCCGAGCTCGCGTTGATGAACGCGATCGGGCGGAACGAGAGCTTCGCGTCACCGGGCTTCACCACGGCGTCGATCAGCTCCGGGACGATGGTCTCGCTCGCCGACTTGCAGGCCGGGCAGGACGTGTCGCCGTACTCGATGATCTCGACCGGCGCGTCCGGCTCGCCGAGGGTGTTCCCCGACTGCGGGATGCCCGCGAACAGGGCCTTCGCGTCGTCGATGCCCTGGACGCCGTCGGAGCCCTCGTCGTCGCCCCCGAGCAGGCTGACGCCCACCAGCACGGCCACCACCACGACGGCGGCGGCGATCACGCCCATGATGATTCGCTTGTTCACAGGTCCGGCCTCTCTCTCACGGATCCACCCCAGGACGCGGGCCGGGTCGAGGCCGGCCCCGGGCGACGATAGCGCGCCGCCGCCGCGAGGGCGCGTCCGGTCGTCTCACTACAGTCAGCCGATGGACCCGGTCCTCCCGACGCCGCAGGTGCTCGTCGCCGACCCCTCGTACGGGGCCGGCCTCGATCCGGCCGAATCCGAGACCGCCGCCGTCGACGTCACGGTGGAGGGCGTCCCGTGGCGCCCGATCACCCCCGGGGGCGGCGAGGGAGGGGAGCTGGCGTTCATCGACGGCGCCCAGCAGATCGAGGCCTGGCTGACGGTCACGACGCCCGGCGACCCGCGCGCCCTGCCCGGCGCGGCGTTCGCCGTCGCCGCCGGCGCCGTCATCACCGCCCGCGGGCGCACCGCCGACATCGTCGGGCTCCGCGTGCGCCGCGCGGTCGTGACGGTCGGCGACCGGCGGCTGCACCTGGCGCCGGTCGGCGGCTACGCGTGGGAGTCGCGCTGCGAGGCGGCGCAGGAGGCCACCGGCCTCGCCCGGCGCGTCGGCGAGGTGCGCCAGCAGCTCGAGCTCGCCCTCGCGGAGGAGATCGCCCACCGCGACCGGCTCGTCGTGCTCGACGGGCGCCTCTCGTTCATCCGCGACGCCGCCGGCCCCGTCGTCGGCGCGATCAAGAGCCACCACCGCATGTACCTCCCCCCCGAGGAGGCGCGCGTCGTCGTCGGCCTCGGCGTCGGCCAGCGCACCCCCCTCTTCGCGATCGGCGAGGACCGCCTCTCCTGGTACCAGCGCCTCCCCGGCGTCGGCGACCACGGCTGGGCCGGGATCCTCCGCGGCGAGGTCGCCCGCTCCCTCGGCGCCCAGGAGGCCCGGCACCTCGCCGACCGCGCCGCGCGGGAGCTGCCGTACTTCGCGGGGCGGCCCCACCGCGACCCCCGCGCACCGCAGAACCTGGCGCCCGTCGCGGGCCTCGAGGCCCGCCTGCGCCACCGCATGGGCGACCGCCGCCTCGCGCTGCGGGCCGTGCGCCGGGCCGCCGCGGCCGCGCGCCTCGACGACGCGACCCGCGTGGGCGTCGCCGTCGCCGAGCCCGATCCGCTCGCGGCATGAGCGCGCAGGAGCACACCGAGAGCGGCGTCGGGGTCGTCCTCGGCCACCAGGCCGCGAGCAGCCAGACCTTCGAGGTCGGCGTGATGGACCGCCAGTCCCTGCAGGTCGACGACCTCGTCGCGGTCACGACCCCCGACCCGGTGGAGGAGGTCGTCACCTACGGCGTCGTCACCGAGTCGCACGCGCTGCACGAGGGCGCCACGCTCCCCTCCGACTCGATGGTCATCGCCGCCGGCCAGATGCCGGGCGAGCTGGTGCGGACCGCCGAGATCCAGGTGATGCGCGTCGAGCCCGAGCGCTGGGTCGCGCCCCACCCGGGGCTGACGGTGCGCCGCGCCCGCGGGGCCGAGCGCGAGCGCGCCCTCTACGAGGACACGATGGAGCGCAAGCTCGCCATCGGGATGGGCCGCGACGGCGAGCCCGTCCACCTCGACCTCGACTTCCTGGACGGCACGAAGGGCGGCCACGTCTCGATCTCGGGCATCAGCGGCGTCGCGACGAAGACGAGCACCGCCCTCGCGCTGATCCGCCTGCTGCTCGCCCACCCGGACATGAGGCGCCGGGTGCGGGTGCTGCTGTTCAACGTGAAGGGCGAGGACCTCCTCTTCCTCGACCACCCGAACCGCAAATACGCCGAGGCCACGGACCGGGCGGGGCTGGACGACCGCTGGCGGCGCCTCGGCCTGGAGGACCCCGCGGGGTTCCCCGACGTCGCGTTCTGGGCGCCCCCCCGCGCCGGCGACCACCGCTACCCGAGCAGCGAGTCGCGGCACGAGGGCGTGAAGGTCTTCGGCTGGACCCCCCACCGCTTCGTGCTGGAGGGGCTGCTGCGGTTCTGCTTCGCCGACGCGTCGGACATGCGCAGCCAGCTCTCGTTCGTCGAGGAGCGGGTGCGCGGCGAGCTGCTGCGGCGCGCCGTGCCGGTGCTCGACCACCCCGGCGCCCTCGGGCTGCTGGGCGGGCCGGCCGACGGAGCCCCCGAGCGCCGCCCCCCGCGGCCGGTGAGCGAGCTCGCGGCCGGCCCCTTCCACGACCTGCAGGGCCTCGTCGACTTCCTCGTCGAGGAGCTGGAGGCCGACGAGGGCGGCGGGTCGTGGACGGGGCGCGCCGCCACCGGCACCGTCAGCGCGTTCGTCCGCCGGCTGGAGAGCGCCGCCGGCCGGCTGCGCGGCCTGATCCGCTCCGATGCGTCCCCGATCCCGCGCGGCGCCGCCGCCGAGGACGAGCCCCCCGTCGCCGTCGTGCACCTGGCCCGGCTGCACGACTTCGCGCAGCGCTTCGTGGTCGGCACCCTCCTCGCGCAGACGTTCGCCGCGAAGGAGGCCGGCACCCGCGACCCGATCGAGTTCGTCGTGCTCGACGAGCTCAACAAGTACGCGCCGCGCGAGGGCGACTCGCCGATCAAGGACACCCTCATCGACATCGCCCAGCGCGGCCGGTCCCTCGGCGTGATCCTGATCGGCGCCCAGCAGCAGGCGTCCCTGGTGGCGTCCGAGATCACCCAGAACGCCGCGATCCGCATCGCCGGCCGCCTCGACGCCGCCGAGGCCGAGCGCAGCGAGTACGGCTGGCTCGGGCCCGCCCAGCGCGCGCGGGCGCGGCTGCTGATGCAGGGGCGGGTGCTCGTCAGCCAGCCGAGCGTCCCCGTGCCGATCGCGGTGGAGATCCCGTTCCCGCCGTGGGCGACGACCTCCGGCGAGGTGTCGAGGGCTGCCGGGGCCGCCGCCGCGATCGCGGAGTTCGGGTAGGGGTGAAGCTCCTCCACACGGGCGACTGGCACCTCGGCAAGCGCCTGTACGGGACCGAGCGGATGGACGAGGCCGAGGCCGCCCTCGCCGAGATCGCCGGGATCGCGGAGCGCGAGGAGGTCGATGCGGTCATCGTCGCCGGTGACCTGCTCGACCGGCGGGTCGTCGACCCGGCCGCCTTCGGCGCGTGCCTGCGCGCCCTCGGGCGGCTCGCGGAGGTCGCGCCCGTCCTGGCCGTCGCCGGCAACCACGACGACCCCGACCTCTGGATCCACCTCGCCCCGCACCTGGCGCGGTCGGGCATCCACGTCGCCGGCCGGGTGCGCGCCCCCGCCGACGCCGTCGTCACCGTCGACACGGCCGCGGGGCCGTTGCACGCCGGCCTGCTGCCGTGGCCAGACCCGGCACGCATGGCGCTCGACGCCGGCAGCAGCGTGAAGGACGCCCGCGGCCGGTACGCCGACGGCGTCGCCGGGCTGGTCGACGCCTACGCCGCAGAGCTCCGGGCCCGGCGCGCCGCGGACGGCGGCGCCTGCGTACTGGTGGGCCACCTCATGATCGAGCGCGCCCTCGCCGGCGGCGGCGAGCGCGAGCTGACGATGAGCCTCACCTACGTCGTGTCGTCGGCGGCCCTGCCGGCGGACCTCGACTACATCGCCCTCGGGCACGTCCACCGCCCCCAGACGGTGCCGGGCCTGAGCGCCCCGGGGCGCTACGCGGGCAGCCCCATCGCGCTCGACTTCAGCGAGGACAACCACGGCAAGAGCGTCGTCATCGCAGACATCGTGGGCGACACGACGCGCTCGCGGGAGGTCCCCGTCACGGCGGGGGCGCCGCTCGTGCGCCTGCGCGGCCCCCTCGACGAGCTGGCCGCGCTCGCGTCGGCCCACCCGGGCGCGTGGTTCGCGTGCGAGGTCGACCTGGACGCGCCGGTCCTCGACCTGGTGCGGCAGGTGCGCGACCTCGTCCCACGGGCCCTCCGGGTGGAGCCCCGGTACGCCGTGCCCGACGACGACGCCGACCCCCGCCCCGGGGACGGCGGCGGGGACGGCGAGGGGGGGCCGGACCTCGGCGACCTCTACGCCGAGTGGCACCGCATGATGGGGCGGCGCCTCAGCGACGCCCAGGCCGCGGCGTTCGCGGCGGCGGTCGAGGACGGCGCCGGGGCCGACGACGACGGGGACCCGTCCTGAGGCCCCTCCAGCTCGACCTCACCGCGTTCCGCTCGTACGACCACGCCTCCGTCGACCTGCGCCCCCACGACCTCGTGGTCATCACGGGCGACACCGGGGCGGGCAAGACCTCCCTGCTCGACGCCGTCGCCTTCGCGCTGTTCGGGCGCACCCCCGAGCAGACGAAGGTGAAGGAGCTGCTGACCCTCGGCCGGGACCACGGCGAGGTCCGGCTCACGTTCCTGTCCCGCGACGAGGTGTGGCGGGTGACCCGGCGGTACGGGAGGGACGCCCCCGAGCCGGCGCACCTGCTGGAGCGGCTCGCGGGGGACGGCGGGGCCACGGTCGAGACGATCGGGGGCGACGAGGCCGTCGCCGCGCGCCTGCGGACCGTCGTCGGCATGAGCTTCGAGGCGTTCACGAGCGCCGTGCTGCTGGCCCAGGGGCGCTTCGCCCGCTTCCTCGGGGCCGCGCCCCGGGAACGCGACGCGATCCTGCGGGAGCTGTTCGGCGTGGCGTCCCTGGAGGGCGCCCGGCAGGCGGCGCAGCGCCACGCGGCCGCCGCGACCGCCGAGGCCGACCTCCGCGCCGCCGATGCCGCCGGGCTCACGGCCGGGACCTGGGCCGGGCGGGCGGCCGCCGCACGGGCGGCACGAGCGGCGTCCGCGGCCCACGCCGTCGCCGCGGCGCTCGGACCGCTCGCCGCCGCCGAGGCCCGCCACGCGGCCGCCGCGGCGACGGCCCGCGACCGTGCCGCGGCGGCGCGGCGGGCCGCCGACGACCTGCCGGGCGAGGACGCCGCCCGCGAGCTGATCGGGCGGCTGCGGGGGGCCCGCGAGGGCGCCGTGTCCGCCGAGGCGGCGCGGTCGCCGCCGCCGACGACCTCGCCGTCCGCGCACGGGCGCGCGACGAGGCCCGGGCACGCCACGGCGGGGGGCGCCGAGCTCGCCGCGCTGCGGGAACGGGCGGCGCGGGCGGCGCTGCTCGCCGCCGAGCTGCCGCAGCGGGCCCGCCGCCCTCGACGACGCCGACGCCGCCCTCACCGCGCGACGCGCCGCCCTCGAGGGGCTGCGCACGACGCTCGCGGAGGCCGTCGCGGCGCACGAGGCCGCGGCGGCGACGGCGCGGGCGCTCGGGGCGTGGGCCGCCGCGGAGCGGGGCGCCGCCGACGCGCTCGCCGCCCGCGAGGCCGCGGCACGCGACGAGGCGCGGCCGCCGCCGCGCACGCGGCGGCGGCGGAGGCGGCAGAGAGGCGGGAGGCGGCGCACGAGGCCGTCCGGCGCCACGACCTCGCGGTCACGGTGATGGCCGGCCTCGCGCCGGGCGACCCCTGCCCCGTGTGCGGCGGCGTCGTCGGGGAGCACCCGCCCGAGGTCGCGGGCCTGCGGGCCGGCGACGACGACCTCGCCCGGGCACGCACGGCGCTCGCCCGCGCGGGCGCCGCCGAGGGGGCCGCACGGGAACGCGCCCGCGCCGCGCGGAGGCCGCGGACGCGGCCGTCGCACGGCGCGACGAGGTCGCGGCGGACCTGGAGCGGGCCGGCATCGACCCCGGCGGGGAGCCGGAGGACGCGACGGCGGTCGCGCGGCGGGCGGCGGCGATCGAGGCCGCCCGCGCGGGGATCGTGCAGGAGGAGCGCGCCATCGACGCCGAGGGGGGACGGGTCGCGGCCGAACGGGAGCGGCTGGAGCGCGACCGCGACGACCTGGGATCCGCCCGTGCGGCGCTCGGGCCGTGGGGGGCGCACGCCGACCCGGCGGCGGCCCTCGGCGCGGCGATGGAGGAGGTCGGCGCGGCCGAGGCCGCCGCCGACGCCGCCGCCGGTGCCGCCGCCGCGGCCGCGGCGCGCGCGGCGCAGGCCAGGCCCAGGCCACCGCGATCGAGGCGGCCCCCGTCGCGTCGCTCCGGGCGACCGCCGCGCGTGTCGCCGCCCAGGGCAGCCTCGCGGCGCCCGCCGACGGCCTGCCGGCGGAGGAGCTCGTCGACGCCGCCCGGGCGCTGCGGGCCGAGGCCCTCGCCGCCGCGGGACGCCACGCCGCCGCCGCGGCGGAGGCCGAGGACCGGACCGTCGCCGCAGGGAGGCCCTCGCCGCCGCGGGGCGCCCCTCGGGGTCGCCGCCGCCGCGGACCTCCCGGCGCCCTCGGCCTGGAGCGCGCGCGCGACGCCGCCCGCGGGCCCTGCGCGACGCCGAGGGCGCGGCCGCCGAGGCGCGGCGGCTGCGCGCCCTGGCGGCCGCGGCCCGGGAGGCGGCGCGGGTGCACCAGCAGGTCGCGGCCGACCTGCGGGCCAACGGCTTCCCGCGGTTCCTGCTCGGGCGCTTCCGCGAGCGCCTGGCGGTGGGGGCCTCCACGCGGCTGCAGGAGCTGAGCAGCGGCCACTACCGCTTCGCCGGCGTCGAGCCCGACCCCCTCGCCGTCGTCGACCGGCGCCGTGGCGAGCGGACGCGACCCGCCGGGAGCCTCTCGGGGGGCGAGCGCTTCCTCGCCAGCCTCGCCCTCGCGCTCGGCCTCGGCGACATCGCGGCCGAGTCCGGCGGGCGCCTCGACTGCCTGTTCCTCGACGAGGGGTTCTCGACGCTCGACGCCGAATCGCTCGAGCAGGCGCTGGCCGGCGTGGAGCGCCTCGCCGGCGACGGGAGGCTGATCGGCGTGATCACACACCTGCCGGGTGTCGCGGACCGACTGGGCGCCGAGATACGAGTTGAGAAGGATCCGGGGGGTGTGAGTAGAATCGCCGGAACATGAGTCCCTCCGTCCGCCGCGGATTCACCTGGGCCGTCCTCGTCGCGGCGAGCCTGGTCGTGCTCGGCGTGTTCCTGCAGGTCTACTTCATCGCCTCGTACATCTTCGGGGCCGGTGAGGACGCCCTCGACGCGCACAAGGACCTGGGCGGGCTCGTCCACCTCTTCGAGGTCCTCGCCCTCCTCGCCGCCATCGGCGCGTACTGGAAGGCCTGGAAGGGCCTGATCCTCCCGGCCGCCCTCGCCGTGATCGGCACGGTGCAGCTCGGCTTCGCGGACGGCGACGAGTGGGTCGGCGGTCTCCACGGCCTGCTGGCGCTCGTCGTGCTGATCCTCGCCCACGCGGTCGTGATGCGGTGCGTGCGCGACCTCGGGCTCGGGCGCCACGGCGGCGCCACCCCGCACTAGCCGCAGGCCCCTCCCCCCGCACCCACCGTCCGGGTCGCCCCGGACGCCGCCTCGGGGGCGACACCGACGCACCGCCGGGGACGCGGCCGGAGACTGGTCGCTCACCCGACTGGAGGGAGGACGCCATGCCACCGGAGATCGTCCGATGGGATCCGTTCCGGGACGTGATGAGTCTGCGGTCCGACATCGACCGCCTGATGGGGACGCTCGCGGGCAACGCGCCGCGCTCGTCGCTGCCCGCGCGCTGGGCCCCGTCGGCGGACGTCATCGAGCGCGAGGACGAGATCGTCGTCACCGCCGAGCTGCCGGGGGTGGCCGACAAGGACGTGGAGGTCACCGTCGACGAGGGCGTGCTCCGCATCTCCGGGGCACGCGAGCTGACGGAGGAGGTCGACGACGAGCGCTTCCACCGGATCGAGCGCTCGTACGGCGGGTTCGAGCGGACGTTCCCGCTGCCCGCCGGGGTCGACCCGGACTCCATCAGGGCGGGGATCGCCTACGGGGTGCTGAAGGTCACCATCCCGAAGCCCGCGGCGCCCACCCCGCGGCGCATCGCCGTGAACCCCGCGGGGGACTGAGGGCGGGGGACGGGGACGGCGGCTCCGGGCCGCCGTCCCCGCCCGCACCTACGCGGGGACCTCCCGGCCGGCGCCGCCGGCGCGCTCGAGGCGCATGACCTCGTCCTCGCGTTCGACGACACCCGCCTCGTCGAGCGCCGTCGCCCGCGCCGCGCTGTGGGCGTAGAGCTCCGCCGCGGCGGCGTCGTCGAACTCGATGACGGCGACGAAGCGCGCCGGGTCGGCCTCCGACGCGAGCAGGCGGTGGGCACGGGCCCCGTGCGCGGCGCGCGTCGCGGCGAAGGCGTCGTAGACCGTGCGGAAGCGCCCCGGGTCGGCGACCCGGTAACGCGCGAGCAGGACGCTCATGTTCCCTCCTCGTCGTGGTGGTCCACGACCACCCTCCCCCGCCGGGGGCGCCGGGGGATCGGGGACGGCCCGCGCCGGGCTACGGCGACCCCGCAGCGGCGCCCGGGCGTCGCTCCCGCGCGGCGAGCGGGCCGAGCACCCACCACCCGACGAGCGGGCAGAGGGCGGCGAGGCCGAAGGCGGCGGGCCAGGAGAGCAGCCCGACGGCGCCACCGAACAGCGGCGGGGCGAGCGCCACCGCCACGAAGAGGATCGTGTTCTGCAGGCCGAGGGCGGTGCCGACGCGGCCGGCGCCCGCCATCTCCGCCGCGGCCGCGAACGACACCCCGTTGCCGGCCATCGTCAGCACGCCCGCGACCACCAGCGCGGCGGCGGCGAGGCCGTCGGGGCCGCCGAGCACCGCGGCGGCGAGCCCGAGCGTGGCGGCGCCCGACGCCGCGAGCAGGCGCAGGGGGCCGAGGCGGCTGCCGACGCGGTCGGACCAGGCGCCCGCCGCGACCCGTGCGACGGCGCCGCCCACCTGGACCACCGCGAGCGTGAGGGCCGCGGCGCCCACCGACCAGCCGCGCTCCTCGTGGAGGTAGAGGGCGAGGAAGCTCAGCAGCGAGATCTGCGCGAGCACCACGCTCGCCGTGCCGAGCGACAACCGCCAGATCGCGGGGTCCCGCAGCGGACCGGCGGTGGGCGGCGGGTCGTCGACGGCCGCCGCGGGCGCATCGGGGCGCCGCAGGCCGAGCCCTGCGGCGAGGGCGCCCACCAGGCACGCGCCCGCCAGGGCGAGGAGGGCGGCCGACAGCCCGCCCGCGTGGACGGCGAGCGGGAGCAGGGCCGCGGCCACCGCGCCCCCGAGCGGCGTGGACATGTGACGCAGGCCGAGGGCGAAGCCCCGCTGCCGGGGGCCGAACCACGCCACGACGGCCCGGCCGCTCGCCGCGTTCGCGCTCGAGCCGAAGGCCCCCGCGAGCACGAGGCACGCCCCCAGCCCGACCGCGGTGTCGCTGAGCGACGCGAGGGCGAGCGCCCCCGCCGCACCGCTCAGGCCGATGCCGATGACGGCGCGCTCGCCGATGCGGTCGGCGAGCGCCCCCCACGCCAGGAGGGTCGCGATGATGCCGACGGTGGACGCGGCCAGCAGGGCGCCGGTCGCCGCGAGGGACAACCCGTACTCGTCGCGGATCTCGGGGGCGACGGCGGGGAGCCCGAGCTGGACGGCGGAGATGCCGGCCTGCGCCGTCATGCCGACCGCCAGCACCGCCCAGCGGTACCGCGAGGCGGGGGCGGCCAGGCTCAGCCGGTCACCCCTCGGCGGCCCGGCCGCCCAGGTGGCGCGCGAGGAAGCGCTCGATGGCGCCGTAGGCGTCCATCCGGTTCTCGGGCTTCACGAACCCGTGGCCCTCGTCGTCCTTGACCATGTACTCGACCTCGACGCCGCGGGCGCGCAGGGCCGCGACGATCTGGTCGGACTCGGCCTGGGTGACGCGGGGGTCGTTGGCCCCCTGGATGACGAGGAGCGGGGCGACGATGTCGTCGACCCGGTTGAGGGGGGAGCGGGCCTCGAGGTCGGCGAGCTGCTCCGGGTCGTCGGGGTCGCCGACGTACCGGAACCAGGTGCTCGCGAGGAGCGGCCGCCAGTACGGCGGGAACGACCGGACGAGCGTCACGAGGCTCGACGGGCCGACGACGCTCACCACCGCCGCGAAGACGTCGGGGGTGAAGGTCGCGCCGACGAGGGCCGCGTACCCGCCGTAGGAGCCGCCGTAGATGCCGACGCGGGAGCGGTCGGCGATGCCCTCGCCGACGAGCCACTCGACGGCGTCGATGAGGTCGTCGTGCATCCGCCCGGCGAACTCGCGCTCGGCGGCGTGCATGAACGCCTTGCCGAAGCCGGTGGAGCCCCGGTAGTTGACCTGCAGTACGGCGTAGCCGCGGTTCGCGAGGAGCTGGGCCTGGGGGTCGTACCCCCAGGCGTCGCGGGCCCACGGGCCACCGTGGACCACCAGCACCGCCGGCAGGTCGCGGGGCTCCGCGTCGAGCGGCAGCGTCAGGTACGAGTGGAGGCGCAGGCCGTCGCGCGAGGTGATGGTGACGGGCCGCATCGGCGCGAGCGTCGCGGGGTCGAGCCACGGCCGGGACCGGAACAGCAGCTCCGACTCGCCGGTGTCGCGGCGGTACAGGAAGGTCGCGCCGGGGTCGCGGTCGTCGTCGAAGGAGACGACCCACATCGTCTCCTCCGCGTCCTGGCCGGAGATGCGGGGGTCGCCGGGGTGCAGGGCCCGGACGCGCTCCCAGTCGCGGGCGAGGCGCTCGTCGAAGGCGTGCATCACCACGCGGTCGCGCAGGTAGACCGCGCCGAGCAGCTCGCCGGTGCGGTCGCTGATGATCGGGCCGGAGAGGTCGACCTCCTCGTCCGCGTCGATCTCGCGCTCCGAGCCGTCGGCGGGGTCGAGCTCGACGAGGCGCAGCAGGTCGCTGCCGCGGGCGCTCCCCACCCACAGGCGGGTGCCGTCCGGGGTGAACGCGAAGGGGTGGCCGCCGTCCTCGTTGGCGTACTCGGCGACGACCCGGAACTCCCCGGCCTCGTCGTCGCGCACCAGCAGCTCGTGGTCGCCGGCGGGCGTCTGCGCCCAGGCCGCGCGCACCCGGCCCTCGCGGTCGGCGAGCCAGCCGATGACGTTGCCCGGGTTGCGCCCGACCAGCTCGAGCCGTCCGGTCGCGAGGGTCAGCCGGTACGCGTCGAACAGCGCCCGGTCGCGCAGGTTCATCGACACGAGGACGTGGCGGGGCGTGGCCCGCGGCGCCCCGATCAGGCCGGCGCGGACCCCCGGGTACGGGGTCAGGTCGCGGGCGCGCCCCGCGCCGGTCGCGTCGACCGCGTGGAGGTGGGTGTTCTCGTCGCCGCCGGTGTCCTGCAGGTAGAGGATCCGGGTGGCGTCGCGCGACCACAGGTAGGACCGCACGCCCCGGTCGCGGTCGTCGGTCACCGGCACGGCGTCGCCCCCGTCGATGTCCCGCACCCAGACGTTCAGCACGCCGTCGCGGGGGGCGACCCACGACAGGCGGCGCCCGTCCGGGGAGGGCCGCGCGAGGGCCCGCTCCGGGTTGTCGAAGAGGTGGCGGAGCGGGATCAGGGGTGTCGTCATCGCCCGGCATGGTGGCACGTCGGCGGGGCCGGGCGCCGGGGCGCCGCTGGTAGTCTCGCGCCCGTGAGAGCCGGGACGCGCCGATGAGGGAGCTGATCGGCCGCGTGGTCGGCGGCTACCGGATCGACTCGGAGCTCGGCCGCGGTGGACAGGCGGTCGTGTACCGCGCCACGCAGCTCTCGCTGCAGCGCACCGTCGCCCTCAAGGTGGTCGCCGGGCAGCTCTCCGCGGACGCCAGCTTCCTCGAGCGCTTCACCCGCGAGGGCATCGCCGCCGCCAGCCTCGACCACCCCCACATCATCCCCGTGTTCGAGGCCGGCGAGGACGACGGGATCGCCTACCTCGCGATGAAGTACGTGGACGGCCCGTCGTTCGACGCGGTCATCCGGCGCTCGCCCGGCATCGAGGCGCGGCGGACGCTCGCGATCCTGCGCCAGGTCGCGGAGGCGCTCGACTACGTCGCCGAGCGCGGGATGGTGCACCGCGACGTGAAGCCCGCGAACGTCCTGCTCGGACCCGGTGACCACGCGTACCTCTCCGACTTCGGCCTGATCAAGGCGATCAGCGCGAGCCGCCTCACCGGGACCGGCGTCTGGATGGGCACCCTCGAGTACGTCGCGCCGGAGCAGATCCGCGGCTCCGACGTGACGCCGGCGGCCGACCGCTACGCCCTCGCCGCCGTCGCGTTCGAGGCGCTCACCGGATCGGCGGTGTTCGCGCGCGAGGACCGCGCCGCGACCCTCTACGCCCACATCAGCGAGCCCCCGCCGTCCGCCTCGGAGCGCCTCCCCGCCCTCGGCCCCTCCGTCGATGCGGTGCTCGCCCGCGGCCTGGCGAAGTCGGCCGACGACCGCTACCCGACGGCGGTGGCCTTCGTGACGGCGCTGGAGACGGCGATCGCCGCGACCCCGGGGGCCGGCGACGCCGTGCCCGGCCGCGACGCGCCGGTCGTCGCCGGCCCGACCATCGCGGGGGACGCCGTCCCGCCGCCGCCTCCCCCGCCGCCGACGACACCCCCGACGGCGCCGCCGGCGCCCGTCCCGCCGCCACCACCGCCGCCGCCCTCCGACCCACCCGCCACGCCGGACCCCCCGCCTCCCCCGCCACCGGTGTCGGACCCGGTCGGCGACGGCCCGGGCGGAGCCCCCCGCTGGCGCGTCCCCGCGATCGTCGGCGCGGTCGTCGCGGCGGTCCTCGTGGTCATCGGGGTCGTCGCCCTGACCTCGGGGGGCGGCGGCACCCGCACCGTCACCACCTTCGTCGGGGCGTCCACCTCGGCCCCCGCCACGGAGACGACGGCGGCGGGGCCGGTCCCGATCGGCGCCGTCCTGCCGGCCGCGGTCGACGGCTGGCAGCTCGCCGGCACGGATCGCGAGGTGCTCGGCGTGGAGCTCGCGGGACGCGGCGAGGTCGAGGTGGCCGAAGCGACCCGGGCCGGTGAGTACGCCCTGCTGGTGGGGCTGGCGCCCGACGGGGAGGACGGCCGGGTCGCGGCGGAGCGCCTCCGCACGGAGATCGCCGGCAGCCCGGACGGCACCGTGCCCCTGACGGGGATGGCGTCGGAGGGGTCGGTGCAGACCAGCGGGGGCGCGAGCGTCGTGTCGTTCGCCGACGACCGCCGCGCGGTGCTCGTGTTCGCCGGCGACCGGCAGGTCGCCGTCGATCTCGCAACCGCCGCGAGCACGGCCCTCGCCCCCTGAACGGCGCCCCGCGGACGCGCGGTTGTGCCGCGCGCTCCCGTCCATCTATGATCTGCGGCTGATCCGGGTACCCGCCCATCACGTCCGACGCTTCGAGGAGACCGCATGACATCCATGGCGCGTCCCCGCCCCGGCGTGGAGAACCCGAACTGATCGCGCTGCTCTTCCCCGGCCAGGGGGCGCAGCAGGTCGGCATGGGCAAGGCGCTCGTCGAGGCCTACCCCGTCGCCCGCGAGACGTTCGAGGAGGCCAACGACCTCCTCGGATTCGACCTCGCGCGCCTCTGCTTCGAGGGGCCCCACGAGACGCTGATGTCCACGGAGATCTGCCAGCCGGCGGTGCTCACGCACTCCGTCGCCGCGTGGCGGGTCGCCCGGGCGCACGGCGTGGAGGGCGACCTCACGATGGGCCACTCGCTCGGCGAGTACGCCGCCCTCGTCGCCTGCGGGAGCCTCTCCTTCGAGGCGGCGCTGATGCTGGTGCAGGCCCGCGGGGCCGCCACCACCGACGTCGTCACCCGCACCCCCGGCTCGATGGCCGCCCTGCTGGGCGCCAGCGACGAGGACGTCGAGGCGCTCTGCCTCGAGGCCGGCGAGGTGTGGCCCGCGAACTACAACTGCCCCGGCCAGATCGTCGCCTCCGGCCTGCACCGAGGCGTCGACCGCCTGCTCGACCTGGCGCGCGCCCGCGGCATCAAGGCCCGCCTGCTCGACGTGGACGGCGCCTTCCACTCGGCGGTCATGGCGCCCGCGGCCGAGAAGCTGCGCGAGACGCTCAGCAGCGTCAAGCTGAGCACGCCGTCGCTGCCCTTCCTGTCGGCGACGTCGGCGGCCTTCGAGAAGGGCGAGCGCGTCCGCTCCCTCCTCGCCCAGCAGCTCACCGCGCCGGTCCGCTTCACCCAGTCCGTCCGGCTCGCCCTCGACCACGGCGTCGACCAGTTCGTGGAGTTCGGTCACCGCCGCGTCCTCGTCGGCCTCGTCCGCCGGATCCGCCCGGGGGTGGACGCCGTCCACCTGGGCGACCCGTCCGACCTCCCGGCCCTTCTGGCGCTCGCCGGGAAATCGCCGGGATAGCGGTGCCCGTCGCGCTCGTCACCGGAGCGAGCAAGGGGATCGGAGCGGCGTGTGCGGTGGCCCTGGCGGAGCGCGGCTACGACGTCGGCCTGACCTACGCCGATGACCGCGCGGGCGCCGAGGCCACGGCCGCCCGCGTCGAGGCCGCCGGCCGCCGCGCGCTCGTGCACCGCGCCCAGGCCCGCGACCCCGAGGCCGCCCCCGCGATGGTCGCCGCGACCGAGGACGCCCTCGGGCCGATCGACGCGCTCGTCGCGAACGCGGGCATCACCCGCGACGGCCCCGCGGTCCGGATGACGGGCGACGCCTGGCGCGACCCGATCGACGTGAACCTCACCGGCACGATGAACGCGGCGCGGGCGGTGCTGCGCGGCATGCTGCGCCGCCGGTCCGGGAGCATCGTCGCGATCTCCTCCGTCGTCGGGGTGCAGGGCAACGCGGGCCAGGCCAACTACGCCGCGTCGAAGGCGGGCATCATCGGCCTCGTCCGCGCCCTCGCCCGCGAGGCCGGGCCGCGGGGCGTGAGGGTCAACGCCGTCGCGCCCGGGTACGTGACGACCAGGCTGACGGACGTCCTCGCCGACGAGCACCGCGGGCACCTGCTGTCCGCCACCGCGCTGGGGCGCCTCGGGACCCCCGAGGACGTCGCCGGACCGGTCGCGTTCCTCTGCTCGCCGGAGTCCGCGTTCGTCACGGGGGCGGTGCTGGCGGTGGACGGGGGGTTGCGGATATGAGCGGGCAGCGCAGGGTTGTGGTGACGGGGCTGGGGATCGTCTCCCCCCTCGGGATCGGCTGGCGGGACTCGTGGGACGCCGCGCTCGCCGGCACGTCGACGGCGCGCACGATCACGCGCTTCGACCCGGTGGACCACGCGTGCAAGATCGCCTGCGAGGTCCGGGGCTTCGACCCCGACGACCACATCGACCGCCGGGCGGCGCGGCGCATGGACCGGGCGAGCCAGCTCGCCGTGGCCGCCGCCCGCATGGCCGTCGAGGACGCCGGGCTCGAGATCCGCGGCGGCGGCGAGCGGGCCGGCGCCGTGATCTCGACGGGCAACGGGTCGAGCCAGACCTTCGAGGACAACGACGCCCAGCTCATCGCGCGCGGCCCGGGGCGGGCCTCCCCCCTGATGGTCCCCATGACGATCGTGAACATGTCGGCCGGCCACGTCTCGATGCAGCTCGGCCTGCGCGGGCCGAGCTCGTGCGTGGTCACCGCCTGCGCCTCGGGCAACCACGGCATCGGCGACGCGTCGGCGATCATCCGCAAGGGCGCCGCCGACGTGATGGTCGCCGGCGGGACCGAGGCGGGCGTCACCCCCTTCTGCATGGCGGGCCTCGACGCGACGCGGGCCCTGTCGCGGCGCAACGACGACCCCGAGCACGCGAGCCGCCCCTTCGACCGCGACCGCGACGGGTTCGTGTCGGCGGAGGGCGCCGGCATCCTCGTGCTCGAGAGCCTGGAGCACGCCCTCGACCGCGGGGCGCCGATCATCTGCGAGCTCGTCGGCTACGGCGCCAGCAGCGACGCCTACCACCTGACCGAGCCGGACCCGAGCGGCCGCTGGCAGGTCGCGGCGATGCGCGCCGCCCTCGCCCGCGGCGGCCTCGACGGCACCGACGTGGACTACGTCAACGCGCACGGCACCTCCACCGGCGCCGGCGACCCCGTCGAGATCGGCGCGATCCGCCAGCTCGTCGGCGACGACCGCGCGCCGTCGGTGATGGTCTCGTCCACGAAGTCGATGCACGGCCACGGCATGGGCGCCGCCGGCGGCTTCGAGGCGGTGCTGACCGCCCTCGCCATCCGCGAGGGCCGGGTCCCGCCGACGATCAACGTCGAGAACCTCGACCCGGCGTGCGCCGGCGTCGACCACGTCCTCGGCGAGAGCCGCGCGACCCCCGTCGACGTGGCGATCTCCAACTCCTTCGGGTTCGGCGGCCACAACGCCGTGCTCGCGTTCGCGCGGTACGACGCATGAGCGGCGACGGGCGCGTGCGCGTCGTCATCACCGGCATCGGGGTGGTCTGCCCCCTCGGCATCGGCCGCGAGGAGATGTGGGCGTCCGTGCGGGCCGGGCGCTCCGGCGCCGGCCTGATCACGCTCTTCGACACCACCGACTGGCCCGTGCGGATGGCCTGCGAGGCCCACGGCTTCGACCCCGCCGACTTCATCGACCGCAAGGCGTCGCGGCGCATGGACCGCTACGCGCAGCTCGCGGTCGCGGCGGCGCGGCTCGCGGTGGCCGACGCGGGCCTGCCGATCGACGACGACGGCGCCGGCATCGGCGCGATCATCGGCAACGGCGGCTCCGGGACGATCTCCCGCGAGGAGCAGCACCGGATCATGATCGAGCGCGGCGTCGACCGCGTCTCGCCGTTCGCGATCCCCCTGAGCGTCGCGAACATGGGCGCTGGGCAGGTCTCGATCGAGCTGGGCCTGCGCGGGCCGGTCACGGCGGTGTGCACGGCGTGCGCGGCCGGCACCGACGCCATCGGCACCGCGACCGACGTCATCCGCCGCGGCGACGCCCGCGCGATGCTCGCCGGCGGCGGCGACACCCTCATCAGCCCGTACTTCGTGGCCGGCTTCGACGCGATGCGCGTCCTGTCGCACCGCAACGACGACCCCGCCGGCGCGGCGCGGCCCTTCGACCAGGACCGCGACGGCTTCCTGGTGGGCGAGGCCGGCGCCGTCGTCGTGCTGGAGCGGCGTGACGACGCCATCGCCCGCGGCGCCGGGATCATCTGCGAGGTCGCGGGGTACGGCGCCAGCGCCGACGCCCACCACATCACCGACCCCGACCCGAGCGGCGCCGCCCAGGGCCGCGCCGTGCGGGCCGCGCTCGCCGACGCCGGGATCGAGCCGGCCGAGGTCGACCACGTCAACGCCCACGGCGGGGCCAGCAAGCCCGGCGACCCCGCCGAGGTGCTGATGCTGCGCGAGGTGCTCGGCGACGAGGTCGCTGCCCGCGTCGCGGTCAGCGCCACCAAGTCGATGCACGGCCACTGCATGGGCGCCACCGGGGCCCTCGAGGCCGCGATCACCGCGCTCGCCGTGCACGAGTCGGTGCTGCCGCCGACGATCAACCTCCACAACGTGGCGCCCGAGTGCGTCGGCGTGGACCACGTCGCGAACACCGCGCGGCCCGCCGACATCCGCGTCGCCCTCTCGGCCTCGTACGGCCTGGGCGGGCACAACGCGGTCCTCGCGCTGACCCGGGACGACGCGGCACGATGAGCTGGATCCGCGGGCTCACCCCGAGGGCCGAGAAGACGATCCGCCTCGTCGTCACGTGCGCCGTGGCCGCGGTCCTCGGCATCACCGCCGTGGTGATCGACAGCGAGCCGCTGGCGTACGTCGCGTCGGGGATCGTGCTCGCCGGGATCCTCGCCGGCCCCGTCATCGCCCGGCTCCTCGCACCCCCCCGCGACGGGGTGCCACCCCCGGGCGACGGCGGTCGGTGAGAGGCGGTACCCTCGGCGGATGAGCCCGGACCCCCGCGAGACCCTCGACCGCCTGCTGGCGGAGCGCATCCTCATCCTGGACGGCGCCACCGGGACGATGATCCAGCGCCACCCGCTGGAGGAGGCGGACTTCCGCGGTGAGCTGCTCGCCGGCCACGGCCAGCCGCTCAAGGGCAACAACGACCTCCTGACGCTGACGCGGCCGGACGTCATCTCCGGCATCCACCACGCGTTCCTCGAGGCGGGCGCGGACATCGTCGAGACGAACACGTTCAGCTCGACGTCGATCGCGCAGGCCGACTACGGCACCGAGCACCTCGTGCACGACCTCAACGTCGAGGCCGCCCGCCTGGCGCGCGCCGCCGCCGACGAGTGGACGGCGCGGACCCCCGACAAGCCCCGGTTCGTGGCGGGCGCGATCGGCCCGACCAACCGGACGCTGTCGATCTCCCCCGACGTCGAGGACCCGTCGAAGCGGGCGGTGACGTTCGACGGCCTGCGGGCCTCCTACGCCGAGCAGGTGCGCGGCCTCGTCGAGGGCGGCGCCGACCTGCTCCTCATCGAGACGATCTTCGACACGCTCAACGCGAAGGCGGCGATCGTGGCGGTCGAGGAGGTGGCGGAGGAGACCGGCCGCCGCCTGCCCCTCATGATCTCCGTGACGATCACGGACCGCAGCGGGCGGACGCTCTCGGGGCAGACGATCGAGGCGTTCTGGATCACGATCGCCCACGCGAAGCCGTTCAGCGTCGGCGTGAACTGCGCCCTCGGCGCGGCCGAGATGCGGCCGTACATGGCCGACCTGTCGCGCGTCGCCTCGTGCTGGACGACCTGCTACCCCAACGCCGGCCTCCCGAACGCCTTCGGCGAGTACGACGAGGGCCCCGACGAGACGGCCGGGGAGCTGCGCGAGTTCGCGTCCGGCGGCCTCGTGAACATCATGGGCGGCTGCTGCGGCACGACCCCCGACCACATCCGCGCGATCGCGGCGGCGGCGGAGGGGCGGGAGCCGCGCCGCATCCCCGTCCCGACGCCGCTCACCCGGCTCGCCGGGCTCGAGCCCCTCGTGGTCACCCCCGACGCGAACTTCCTGATGATCGGGGAGCGCACCAACGTCACGGGGTCGCGCCGCTTCGCGGAGCTGATCCTGAAGGACGACTTCACCACCGCGCTCGAGGTCGCGATGGAGCAGGTCCGCAGCGGCGCGAACATCATCGACGTGAACATGGACGAGGCGATGCTCGACTCCGAGCAGGCCATGACCACGTTCCTCAACATGGTCGCGACCGAGCCCGAGATCGCCCGCGTCCCGATCATGGTCGACAGCTCGAAGTGGTCGGTGATCGAGGCCGGCCTGCGCTGCGTGCAGGGCAAGCCCGTCGTCAACTCGATCAGCATGAAGGAGGGCGAGGAGGACTTCCTCGCCAAGGCGGCGACCGCCCGGCGCTACGGCGCCGCGATGGTGGTGATGGCCTTCGACGAGGAGGGCCAGGCCGACACCGTCGAGCGCAAGGTGTCGATCTGCGAGCGCGCGTACCACCTGCTGGTGGAGCGGGTCGGCGTCGCGCCCGAGGACATCGTCTTCGACCCCAACATCTTCGCGGTCGCGACCGGCATCGAGGAGCACAACGGCTACGCGATGGCCTTCATCGAGGCGACCCGCCAGATCAAGGAGCGCTGCCCGGGCGCGAAGGTCAGCGGCGGCGTCTCGAACCTGTCGTTCTCGTTCCGCGGCAACGACGTCGTGCGCGAGGCGATGCACACCGCGTTCCTCTACCACGCCACCCGCGCGGGCATGGACATGGGCATCGTCAACGCCGGTCAGCTCGGCGTCTACGAGCAGATCGACGAGGAGCTGCTGGAGCACGTCGAGGACGTCCTCTTCGACCGCCGCCCCGACGCGACGGAGCGCCTCGTCGAGCTGGCCGAGCGCGTCAAGGGCACCGGGGCGGCGCGCGTCGCCGACCTGAGCTGGCGCGAGGCGCCGGTCGAGAAGCGGCTCGAGCACGCCCTCGTGAACGGCATCGTCGACTTCATCGAGGAGGACACCGAGGAGGCCCGGCAGGGCTTCGCGACCCCCCTCGAGGTGATCGAGGGCCCGTTGATGGCGGGCATGGGCGTGGTCGGCGACCTGTTCGGCGCCGGCAAGATGTTCCTGCCCCAGGTGGTGAAGAGCGCCCGCGTGATGAAGCGCGCCGTCGCGCACCTCGAGCCGTACATGGAGGCCGAGCGCGAACGCGCCCGCGCCGCCGGCGAGGACGTCGAGGCCCAGGGCACCATCGTGATGGCGACGGTGAAGGGCGACGTCCACGACATCGGCAAGAACATCGTCGGGGTCGTCCTCGGCTGCAACAACTACCGCGTCGTCGACCTCGGCGTGATGGTCCCCGCCGAGCGGATCCTGGAGGCCGCCGTCGAGGAGCGCGCCGACATGATCGGCCTGTCCGGCCTCATCACCCCGTCGCTCGACGAGATGGTGACGGTGGCGTCCGAGATGGAGCGCCGCGGCATGGACATCCCCCTGCTGATCGGGGGCGCCACCACCAGCCGCCAGCACACCGCCGTGAAGATCGCGCCGGCGTACTCGGAGTCGGTGACGCACGTCCTCGACGCGTCCCGCGCCGTGGGGGTGGTGTCGCGCCTGCTCGACACGGACGAGCGGGCGGCGTTCGAGGCGCGGACCCGCGAGGAGCAGGACACGCTGCGGGCCCAGTACGCGACCCGCCGCGAACGCCCCCTGCACCCCTACGCGGAGGCCCTGTCCCGCGCGCCGCGCATCGAGTGGCGCGCCGAGGACGTCCCGGAGCCGGAGTTCACGGGCGCCCGCGTGCTCGACGACGTTCCGTTGTCGGAGATCGTCCCGTTCATCGACTGGCAGTTCTTCTTCCACGCCTGGGAGCTGAAGGGCCGGTTCCCGGAGATCCTCGACGACCCGCGCCACGGCGCGGCCGCGCGCGACCTGTACGAGGCGGCGACGGCGATGCTCGACCGGCTCGTCACCGAGGGGCGCCTGCGCGCCCGCGGCGTCTACGGCTTCTGGCCCGCGAACTCCGACGGGGACGACATCGTCGTGTTCACCGACGCGACGCGCACGGAGGAGGCGACGCGCTTCCCGATGCTGCGCCAGCAGCGCGTGAAGGCGGACGACAAGCCCCAGTACGCGCTGTCGGACTTCGTGGCGCCCCTCGCGTCCGGCCTGCCGGACCACATCGGCGCGTTCGCCGTCACGGCGGGCATCGGCGCCGACGACATCGCCCGGGAGTTCGAGGGGGAGCACGACGACTACTCGGCGATCATGGTGAAGGCGCTCGCCGACCGGCTCGCGGAGGCGTTCGCCGAGATGCTCCACGCGCGCGCCCGGCGCGAGTGGGGGTACGGCGCCGACGAGGAGCTCGCGAACGAGGACCTGATCGCCGAGAGGTACCGCGGCATCCGGCCCGCCTTCGGCTACCCGGCGTGCCCCGACCACCTGCCGAAGACGCGCCTCTTCGACCTGCTCGACGCCCCCGCGATCGGGATGAGCCTCTCCGAGAACCTGGCGATGATGCCGGCGGCGTCGGTGAGCGGGATCTACCTGCAGCACCCGCAGGCGCGCTACTTCGCGGTCGGCACCGTCGGCCGGGACCAGGTCGAGGCGTACGCGGCGCGGATGGGGATGCCGCTCGCCGAGATCGAGCGGTGGTTGGCGCCGGTGCTCGCGTACGAGCCCGAGGCGCGGGCGGCGGCCGTCGGCTGACCGTCCCGCGGCGCCCGGCGCCGCGACCTGGGTCCTCGACACGAACGCGTTCGACGCGCTGGTGGCCTCCGGCGAGGTGGCGGAGCGTGCGCGGCGCCTCTGCGCGCGGGGGGCGGTGCGGTTCGAGACGAGCGAGGTGCAGGAGGGCGAGCTCGCCCGCCTCCGCGACGCGGACCGCGAGAAGCACCGCCGCGCCGACCGGATCCCCCGGTTCGTGGTGCCGGCCGCCGAGGTCCGGGGGGTCGCCCCCCGCCACGTCCGCGACGCCCGCATCGCGGCGACCGCCCGCCGCGACGGCCACGTCCTCGTGACCGACGACCGGCCGTTGCGCGAACGGGCCGCCGCCCTCGGGGTCACGACGTGGGACACGGCGCGGCTGATCGAGGAGCTCGCCCGCCGGGACGCCCCCGCCTGACGGCGCGGGCCGCGCCGGGCGGCCCATCGACAGCGGGCTCACGGCCGGTCCACAGCCCGATCCCAGGCGCGGCCGCTTCACTCGGGGCGACGCCGCGGGACTGGCCCGCGGCGCACGACACGAGAAGCGGGCCCGTGGTCTACATCCGGTACATGCTCGCGGAGCTGCGCAGGCGACGCGCCCGCACCGTCCTGACCGCCCTCGGCCTCGGCGTGGGCATCGCGATCGTGATCGCGGTCGGGGCGCTGTCGAGCGGGCTGGACGCCGCCCGCGCCCAGGTGCTCGCACCGCTCACCGGCGTCGGCACCGACATGACCGTGACCCGTCCCATCTCCACGTCCGGGGACGACGACGGGGCGGGCGGGTCCGGCGGGTTCCCGCAGCTCACCGACGAGGAGCGGGAGCTGCTGCGCGAGGAGAACGGGGACGCGGGGATCGACTTCGGCGCGCTGACCCCCGGAACGGAGTTCTCGCAGACGACGTTCGCCTCCGGGCAGATCTCGTTCGCGTCGTCGCGCGTCGACGACATCGCCGGCATCGACGGGGTCGAGGCGGCGGCGGGTGGCCTGACGCTGTCGATGACGACGATCTCGGGCACCGTGCCCGAGCAGTCCGCGCAGGGCGTGCCGGGCGGGCCGGGCGGCGGTGGCGGCCCGGGGATGGTGCAGGGCGGGGCGGAGTTCTCCCCGGTCACCGTGAGCGGGGTCGACCGCGGCACCCCCGGCCTCGGCGCCGTGACGGAGGGGCAGATCACCGACGGGGGGTGGTTCACCGCCGGCGGGGAGCGCCAGGCCGTCGTCGACGCCGGCCACGCCGCGGAGGAGGGGATCGCCGTCGGCGACACGGTCGACCTGGACGGCACCGGCTTCACGGTCGTGGGGATCGCGGAGACACCGCTCGGCGGCCAGGCGTCGGACGTCTACGTGCCGCTCGCCCAGCTCCAGGCGCTCGCCGGCCGGGAGGGGCGCGTGAACGTCGTCTACGTCCGCGCGACGTCCTCCGACGCCGTCGGCGCCGTCGCCGACGCCATCGCCGCGGCGTACCCGGACACCTCGGTCGCGACGGCGGACGCCCTCGCCGACCGCGTCAGCGGCTCCCTCGTCGACGCGGAGGACCTGACCGGCCGCCTCGGCCTCGCGCTCCAGGCCGTCGGCCTGCTCGGCGCGGTGCTGATCGCCTCGCTGCTCACCCTGTCGTCGGTCGCCAAGCGCGTCCGCGAGCTGGGGACCCTGTCGGCCATCGGCTGGCCGCGGCGGCTCGTCGTGCGCCAGGTGGCGGGCGAGTCGCTGGTGCAGGGCCTGCTCGGCGGGCTCGCCGGCGTCGCCGCGGGCCTCGCGGCGGCGTGGCTGATCGGCGCGGTCGGCCCGACCCTGACGGCCGAGGTCGCGGCTGCGGGCGGCGCGGCGCTGCCCGGGCCGTTCGGCGGTGGCGCCGCCGCGGAGACGGTGAGCGAGTCGATCTCCCTCACCGCCGACGTCTCGCCCGGCCTGGTGCTGCTCGCGGTCGGCCTGGCGGTGGCGGGCGGCCTGGTCGCCGGCACCGTCGGCGGGCTCCGGGCCGCGCACCTGCGCCCCGCCGACGCGCTGCGCCGGATCGACTGACCATCCCACCCGACGGAGGACGACGCATGACGACGACCGTGGACACGACGGACACGACCTACGAGCTGACCGACGTCGCCCGCACCTACGGGAGCGGGGACGGGCGGGTCGAGGCCCTGCGGGGTGTCGACCTGCGGATCGGTCGCGGCGAGATGGTCGCCGTGGCCGGGCCGAGCGGCTCGGGCAAGACGACCCTGCTGCAGATCCTCGGCGGCCTCGACCGGCCGACCGGCGGCCGGGCGCTGTTCGAGGGGCGCGACATGGGCGGGATGCGCGAGGCGGAGGTCACCCGGTTGCGGCTCGACGCGATCGGCTTCGTGTTCCAGCACTTCAACCTGATCCCGACGCTCGGCGCGGCCGACAACGTGGAGCTCGCGCTCGCCCCGCGCGACCTCGACGGCGACGCCCGCCGGGCGGTGGTCGCCGAGGCGCTCGCGGACGTGGGCCTCGGGCACCGGGCCGGGCACCTGCCGGGCGCGCTGTCGGGAGGGGAGCAGCAGCGGGTGGCGATCGCGCGGGCGCTCGCGGGCCGGCCGCGCGTGCTGCTCGCGGACGAGCCGACCGGCAACCTCGACTCCGCCACCGGCGCGGAGATCGTCGCGCTGCTGCGTCGCCTGTGCGCCGAGCGCGGGCTCACCGTCGTGCTGATCACCCACGACGAGGCCGTCGCCGCCGCCGCGGACCGCACCGTCCGCATGCGCGACGGGAGGCTCGCGGGGACGGGAACGGGAACGGGAGCGGCGTGGGCGGGGTCGCCGGCCCCGTAGGCCGCCCCGCCCTCGGGTCAGATGTCGAACTGCTCCTTGGCGAGGTAGAGGCGCGCCTGGCGCGCCCCCTCGCCGAGGGCGGCGAGCTTCGCCTCGACGACGTCGGTGGGCAGCAGGTGGAGCCCGGGGGTCGCGACGACCCAGAGCTGCGACGGGACCCCGGCACGGGCGGCGCCGAGGGTGCGGCGCGCGACGTCCATGACGTCCTCGACCTCCTCCGACGACCCGTCGACGCCCTCGATCGCCGCGTCGTCGGCGCCGAGGCGGTAGACGCCGGGCGGCACGTCCCCCGCCGTCTCGACGATGACGCCGCGGTGCCCGTCGAGCGCGGCGGCGTCGATCATGCGGGCCTTGACCGCCAGGTGGGGGGCGGCGGCCTGCGCGGCGCGGACGGTCTCGGGCGTGTCCTCGTCGGCGCCGCTCGCCGTGACGTCGATGCCGAGGCGGGCGAGGCGGGCGCCCCAGTCCGGGTCGCCCGGCAACGCGCCGAGGACGATCGTCGGCAGGACGGGGAGCTGGACCCCGAGGGCCGCCAGCTCGTCGCGCCTCATCTCGGGCGCCTAGTCGTCGACGTCGCCCTCGAAGAGGGCGAAGAACGCGTACTGCGGGTCGTGGGCGACGAGGAAGCGGCCCGCGGGGACGGTCATGGGCGGCACGACGACGGCGCCGCCGCCGTCGACGATCAGGGCGTCCGCCCCGTCGAGGTCCTCGACGGTGAAGTAGACGAGCCAGTGGGGCGGCGCGGGCGCGGAGGGGTCGAGGGACATCAGCCCGCCGTTGAGGGACCCGCCGTTGGTGATGCTCCAGTAGGGCATGGCGCCGGTCGCGACGGTCGCGAACTCCCACCCGAAGAGGGCGCCGTGGAAGTCGCGGGCGGGGCCGGGGGCGTTGGTGTTCAGCTGGTTCATCGTCATCGTGCCGACCTCGTTGACGCGCCGCGCGCCGGCCATCTCCCCCGCCTGCCAGAGGCCGACGACCGCGCCCTGGGGGTCCGCGATGACGGCCATCCGCCCGGCCCCCGGGACGTCGAACGGGGGCGCCACCACCGACCCGCCGAGCTCGGCCGCCCGGGCGGCGGTGTCGTCGGCGGACGTGACCGCCACGTACGAGAGCCACGCCGGGGGGACGCCGGCAGCGCGCTGCTCCGGCCCCTGCGGGGCGATGCCGGCGACGGGGTCGCCGCCGACGGTCATGACGGCGTAGCCGCCGTACTCGCCCCCCACCGGCTCGCCCTCCCACCCGAGCACGGCGCCGTAGAAGGCGCGGGCGGCGTCGGCGTCGGTGGTGCTGAGGTCGGCCCAGCAGAACGTGCCGGGCGCGTAGGCGGTGCGCTGTCCCACGCGGCCAGGATACCCGGCGCCCGGGCCGGGGATACCATCGCCCGCCATGGGCGGCGACGGGTGGATCCGGAGGCTCGGACCGTGGGTCGGCATCGGCACGAGCCCCGCGGCGCTCATGACCGGCGGGGGCGTCGGGCGCGGCCTGCGCGGCGGTGAGCTGGTCGCCGCGCTCGTGACGGGCGTGGCCCTCCTGGCGGGCATCGCCCTGCTGCAGGGGCTGATCGGCCAGCGCACCGGCAGGACCCTCGGCGCCCTGACCGCCGGGCCGCTCGGCGTCGTGGGGAGCCGGCGGAGCGCGTCGGTGGTGATGCTCGCGATGATGATCGGGTGGTTCGGGGTCAACGTCGGCGTGGCGGGGGTCGCCGTCGCCCGCCTGACGGGGATGCCCGACCTCGCCGGCATCGCCGTCTTCGCCGTCCTGATGCTCGGCGTCGTGACGTTCGGCCTGGGGGCGCTCTCGTGGTCGGCGCTCGTCGCGGGCCTCGCGACGACGGGGCTCGCCGCGTACGGCCTGCACCTCGCGTTCGCCGACCGAGAGGTGACCCTGTCGGGCGGCGAGGCCGGCTCCCACCCGATCTCGTTCACCGCGGCCGTGGCCCTCATGGTCGGCTACGGCGCCGCGTTCTCCCTGCGCACCCCCGACTTCACGCACGACCTCGCCCGGCCCCGCCAGGTGGTGTGGTGCGCCCTCGCGGGCCTGGTCGTCCCGGTGCTGGTCTTCACCCTCGCCGGCGCCGCCCTGCAGGCGGCGACGGGGTCGTTCGACCTCGCCGACGTCCTGCGCGACCTCGGGAGCCCCGGGATCGCGTACCTGTTCGTGGCCGTCGGGTTCACGGGCTCGGTGCTGACGAACATCTGGTCGGGCGGGTTGTCCCTCACCGACGTCGCCCCCGGGATCCCCCACGCGGCGGCTCTGGTGGGCGTGACGGTGGTCGGCGGGATCGTCGCCGCGGGGGGTCTCGCCGACCACATGCTGCCGTGGCTGACGGTGATGGCGCTGGCGGCCCCGGGCCTGGTGGCGGTCTGCGCGATCCACGCGCTCCGCGGGGGACCCGCGATCGCCGGGTGGGGAACTACGGGACTGTGCTGCTGGGGGGCCGGATTCGGCTGCGGAATCGCTCTTCACCTGGCAGGCTCTGGCCTTGCGCTCCCCGCGGCCGCCGCGGTACCCGCGATCGGGTACTGGTGGTTCGGTCCGACGGAGGAGCGGAATCTTGCGGATGCGAATGCGGGGGGCTGAGGTGGCGATCGATCAGGCGCGGACATCGCGTGGCGGGGCCGTGGGTCTGGACACGCACGGCATCTCGGCGGAGGGCACCGTGTGGTGGAACCTCCCGCCCGCGGCGCTGTACGAGCACGCGCTCGCCGCCGGCGACGCCCAGATCGCCGAGGGCGGCCCCCTGGTCGTGTCGACCGGTGCCCACACCGGCCGCGCGCCGAAGGACAAGTTCGTGGTGGAGGAGCCCGGCTCGAAGGACCGCATCTGGTGGGGTTCGGTCAACCAGCCGATCGGCGAGGACAAGTTCGAGGGCCTGCGCGACAAGCTGCGGGAGCACCTCTCGGCGGCGTCCGACCTGTACGTGATCGACGCCTTCGCCGGCGCGGACCCGAAGCAGAAGCTGCCGGTGCGCGTCGTGTCGGAGAGCGCGTGGCACGCCCTGTTCGCGCAGACGATGTTCATCGTGCCCTCGGACGAGGAGCTCGAGGCCCACTCCCCCGAGGCCCTCATCCTCCACGCCCCGAGCTGCACGGCGGACCCCGCGACGGACGGCACCCGCCAGGGCAACTTCGTGCTGCTGCACCCGACGGCGCAGGAGATCCTGATCGGCGGCACCTACTACGCCGGCGAGATCAAGAAGTCGATCTTCACCCTCATGAACGACCGCCTGCCGAACAACGGCGTGCTGTCGATGCACTGCTCCGCCAACGTCGGCGCCGACGGCCGCGTCGCCGTGTTCTTCGGCCTCTCCGGCACGGGCAAGACGACCCTCTCCACCGACTCGGAGCGCCCGCTGATCGGCGACGACGAGCACGGCTGGGGCCCGGACGGCGTCTTCAACATCGAGGGCGGCTGCTACGCGAAGGTCATCAACCTGTCGCAGACGGGCGAGCCGGAGATCTACGAGACGACCCGCAAGTTCGGGACGGTCCTCGAGAACGTCGTGATGGACCCGGTGACGCGTCGCCTGGACCTCGACGACAACTCGAAGACGGAGAACACCCGCGCCGCGTACCCCCTCGCCTCCATCCCGAACATCGTGGAGAGCAAGCGCGCCGGGCACCCCTCGACGATCATCATGCTGACGGCCGACGCCTTCGGCGTGCTGCCCCCCATCGCGAAGCTCTCCCCCGAGGAGGCGATGACGATGTTCCTCGCCGGCTACACCGCGAAGGTGGCCGGCACCGAGGTCGGCGTGGTCGAGCCGGAGGCGACGTTCAGCGCCTGCTTCGGCGCCGCTTTCCTCCCGCAGCCCCCCTCGGTCTACGCCGAGATGCTGGGCGAGCGGATCCAGGAGCACGGCGTGTCGGTGTGGCTCGTGAACACCGGCTGGAGCGGCGGCCCGTACGGCGTCGGCTCCCGCATGCCGATCAAGGCGACCCGCGCCATCGTCCGCGCCGCCCTCTCGGGCGAGCTCGACGCGGCCCCGACCCGGACGGACCCGAACTTCGGCTTCCAGGTCCCGACGGAGGCGCCCGGCGTGGACAGCGCCCTGCTCGACCCGCGCGGCACCTGGGCCGACGGCGACGCCTACGACGCGTCGGCGAAGAGCCTCGCGTCCCGCATCCTGGAGCACGCCGCCAAGATGCGTGCGTAGCACCCCCGACGCCCCCTACGGCGGTGCGCCCGCACCGCCGGAGGGGTGCGTCCGGATCGTCTCCTGGAACCACCGGGGGGCATCCCGCGGACGACCATCGTCCGCCGCGCGCCCTCGGCGGGCGTGGAGCGGACCCGGTGGCCGGATGGCGCCGCTCAGCGCCCCCGGAACCCCGGGGGACGCTTCTCGCGGACGGCCGCGAGGCCCTCGCGGAGGTCCTCCGACGCGAAGGCGCGGCGGCGCATCGCCCCCGCCGTCTCCTCGACCAGCTCCCACGGCGCCCGGTCCACGATGGCGTCGATGATCGCCCGGGTCCCCTCCACCGCGAGCGGCGCGGCCGAGGAGACCGCCGCCGCGACCTCGCCGGCGGTCGCCCACAGGTCCCCGGGCTCCGCGACCTCGTCGACCAGGCCGATCCGCATCGCCTCGTCCGCGTCGACCGGGCGCCCCGAGAGGAACAGGCGGCGCGTCCGGGCCGGGCCCATCACCGCGACGAACCGGCGCAGGCCGTCGGGCGCGTAGACCACGCCGATCCGGGCGGCGGGCATCAGAAGGCGGGCCCCACGTGCCGCGATGCGCCAGTCGCACGCGACCGCCAACTCAAGCGCCCCGCCCACCGCCGCGCCGTTCAGCACCGCGATCACCGGGCGGGGACACGCCGCGATCGCGCGGGCCGCCCGGCCGAGGCGGCGCTCCCCGTCCTGCAGGCGGGCGACGAGCTCCTCCGGGGTGCGGTCCCCCAGGTCGAGGCCGCTCGAGAAGTGCCGGTCACCCGCCCCGCCGAGCAGCACGACTCGGGCGGCGGCCGCGCGGGGGCCCTCCAGTAGGCTGACCAGGGAGTCGAGGATCGGGTCGTCGAGGGCGTTCGCACGCGTCTCGTTCGCGATCCGGACCACGAGGGCGTCGCCGTCCTCCTCGACGAGGAGGCGGCCGGACGGAGGGGTCTCAGCTGGCATCGATCCTCGTCATGGGAGCGGGAGCGGTCGGCACCTACTACGGGGCGCTGCTGGCGCGCCGTGGTCACGATCTCACGATGGTCGCGCGGGGCGCCCACCTCGACGCGATGCGGCGCACCGGGACGGCGATCGTACGGGAGCTCGACGGCGCCCGCTGGGACGTGCCCGTCCGCGCCCTCGCCGCGCCCGCCGGACCACCGCCGGACCTCGTCGTCGTCACCGTCAAGTCGCACCACACGACCGCCGCCGCGGAGGCCCTCGCCGGGGTCGTCGCCCCCGGCACCCCCGTCCTGTCGCTCCAGAACGGCGTCGAGAACGTCGGGCGGCTCGGCGCCGTGCTCGGCGCGGAGCGGGTGCTCGGCGCGATCGCCTTCGTCGGCCTCCGCGTCGAGGAGCCCGGGGTCGTCGACCACGAGGCCGAGGGGTGGGTGCGCATGGGGGACCCCGCCGGCCCGACGGCCCTCGCCGACGCCGTCCACGCCATCGTCGCCCCCGCCTGGGACGTGACGCTCTCCGAGCGGATCGTCCACGACCAGTGGCACAAGCTGCTGTGGAACGCCGGCTTCAACGCCATCTGCGCCATCACCGGCGCGACCGCCGGCGAGACCCTCGCCACCCCCGGCTCCGAGGCCCTCGTGCGGGAGGCGATGTGGGAGGTCGTCGCCGTCGCCGCCCGGCACGGCGTGACCCTCACCGAGGAGGACGTGGCGGGCATGGCCGCCCCCAACGCCGCCCTCCGCGACTACCACCCGTCGACCGCCCGCGACCTCGCCGCCGGCAAGCCGCTGGAGCGCGACGCGCTCTGCGGGTTCCTCGCGCGGGAGGGGGCCGCGCTCGGCGTCCCCGTGCCCGTGAACCGCGTCCTCGACGGCCTCCTCGCACTGCAGGAGGACCGCCGGGCCCGCGGTGAAGGCTTTCACCGCCACCCGTAAGGATCCCCTAAGAAGCCCCATCCCGGCCCGCGGGCGGCCTACGGTCGCCACGTGGCACATCACACATCGGACCGGAGGGGACCCATGAGGAAGAGCGGGAACTGGTGGATCGGCATCGCCGCGGGGCTGACGCTCGGCGCCGCGGTCGTCGTGACGGTGGACCAGGTCAGCGAGCCGGCGTCCGCCCAGGGCGGCTTCGCCGTGTCGGCGGAGCAGCTGCGCATCAACCAGCGCATCTCGCAGGCCGCGGTGCGCCGCAGCAACGAGTCGCTGAACCTGCTCGACCCGGTGCGCAAGTCCGGCGCCCGCGACGACGCGCCCGGCTGGGCCACCGCCCAGATCCGCGACAGCGCCATCACCGCCGCGAAGATCGCCGACAACGCCGTCACCACGCCGAAGATCGCCGCCGGGGCGGTGTCGAACGACAAGCTCGCGCACCCCGTCTACTGGGCCGTCGTGAACGCCGACGGGACACTCGCCCGCGGCAACGGGGCGACCGCCTCCGCCAAGGTCACCGCCGACGCCGGCGCCTACAAGGTCACGTTCGGGGCCGACGTCAGCGCCTGCGCCTACACGGCGACGGTCGGCGGGGCGGGCACCACGACGCCGCCGGTCGGCGTCGCCACCACGTACCTGAACCCCGACACCGCGAAGAACGCCGTCACCGTCCGCACCTACGACGTCGACGGCGCCGCCATCGTCGATCCGGTCACGGAGGGCGAGGACAAGGCCTTCCACGTGACCGTCACCTGCTGACCGCAACTCTAAGAGGGCGGTAAGAGTCCCGTGAGCGCTACGCCGTGCGTCCGACGCGCGGCGTAGCGTGGCGCCTCGGTGTTCGCGCGTACGGGGGGTCGGCATGTTGGGGACAGGTGCACTGAAGCGGCACTGGTGGGTCGGGATCGCGGCCGGCACGGCGCTCGGTCTCGGCGGGGTCGTCGCGCTCGAGGCGGCCACCGACGAGGCGAGCGCGCAGCGGCCCGTCGCCGTCACCGCGCAGCAGCTCAAGATCAACCAGAAGATCTCGCAGGCGGCGGTCCGGCGCAGCAACGATGCGCTCACCCGCCTCGGCGCCATCGAGGCGCACCCCTACCTGTTCGCCGTCAGCAGCGGCGCGGTCGGGTCGAACCTCGTGCGCGGCAACGGCGCGGTCTCGTCGCAGCGCGTCGACGAGGGCAACTACCGGGTGAAGTTCGACCGCAACATCAGCGCCTGCTCCTGGACGGGGACGCCGTCCGTCGACGCGCCGCCGGTGCCGGACGCCGTGTCCGTGCGGATCGCGCTCGACACGACCGACGCGGCGCGCACCCAGCTCGTGGTGCGGACCGCCAACGACGCCGGCGCGCCGGTGAACGGCGGGTTCCACGTGCAGGTGATCTGCTGAGCGACTGACCGGCCCCGCGGGGCCGCGCCCGGGCGATCACGCCCCGAGCGCGGCCTCCGCGAGGATCCGCTCCACGACCTCGTCGAAGCCGAGCCCCGCCGCCTCGGCCGCCTTCGGCAGCAGGCTCGTGTCGGTCATCCCGGGGATCGCGTTGATCTCGAGCACCCAGAGCCGGTCGTCGGGGTCGAGGATCATGTCGACGCGGCTCAGGCCGCGGCACCCGAGCGCCCGGAAGCAGGCGATCGCCAGGCGCGCGGCCTCCTGCGCCACCTCGTCCGGCAGGCGCGCCGGGGCGACGAACTCGGTCAGGCCCGGGGTGTAGCGGGCCTCGAAGTCGTAGAAGTCGCGGCCGATCGGCGTCGCCTCCACCACCGGGAGGGCCCACGGCTCCCCTGTGCCGAGCACGGAGATCGCCAGCTCCCGGCCGGGCACGAACCGCTCCAGCAGCACGCGGTCGTCGTACGACAGGGCGCTCATCAACGCCCCCGGGACCTCGGCGGCGTCGTGGGCGACCGAGATGCCGAGCGCGGAGCCCTGCTTGGCGGGCTTCACCACCAGGGGCAGCCCCAGCCGCTCCCGGATGTCCGGCAGGGCCTCGGCCGCGCCGAGCTCGCGGAAGGCGTCCTGGCGGAACGCGTACGCCGGGGGCGTCGGGATGCCGGCGGCGTCGAAGTGGGCCTTCGCGACGACCTTGTCCCACGTGCGCTCGCACGCCAGCACGCCGGGGCCGGTGTACGGGATCTCCAGGATCTCGAGCAGCTCCTGCACGGTCCCGTCCTCGCCGCCGCGGCCGTGGAGGGCGATGAACGCCGCGTCGGGGCGCTCGTTGCGGAGCGTGCGGACGAGGTGCTGGTCGACGTCGACCTCCAGCACGTCGTGCCCGAGGCGGCGGAGCGCGGCCTCGGCGTTCGCGCCGGAGCGGAGGCTCACCTCGCGCTCCAGCGACCGCCCGCCCTTCAGAACGGCGACCCTCACGTGAGCCCTCCCAGGGCGCGGTGCAGCTCGGTCATCTCGGACACGGCGACCCCCAGGCGTCGGACGCCCTCGCTGATGACGGCCTCGGGGACCCCCGAGAAGTTCAGGCGCATCGAGTCGCCGCCGCGGCCGTCGAGGAACGCGCCGCGGCCCGGCACGAACCCGACGGCGTGCTTCTCGCTCGCCGACGCCAGCAGGTGGGTCGTGTCGAGGTAGGCGGGCAGCGTCGCCCACACGAACAGGCCGCCCTCCGGGCGGGTCCAGACCGCCTCCGGGGGCATCTCCTCCTCCAGCGCGCGCAGCATCGCGTCGCGGCGGGAGCGGTAGATGCCGTTGAGGCGCTGCACGTAGTCGCGCCAGTCGTAGCGGCGCATGTACTCGATGATGAAGCGCTGGGACATCGTCGACGTGCAGAGGTCGGCGGCCTGCTTGCCGAGGTTCATCTTGCGCAGCACCGACGCGGGGGCGGCGACCCACCCGACGCGCAGGCCCGGCGACAGGATCTTCGAGAACGTCGAGAGGTGGATCACCCAGCCCGCCCCGTCGTCGAGCTCCCACAACGACGGCAGCGGCTCGCCCTCGAACCGGATCTGCCCGTACGGGTTGTCCTCCACGATCAGCAGCTCGCGGTCGTGCGCGAGGCGGATCAGGTGCTCCCGCCGCTCCAGCGACATCGTCACGCCGGCGGGGTTGTGGAAGTTGGGGATCGTGTAGAGCAGCTTCGGCGTCCGGCCCTCGGCGGCGAGGCGCGACAACGCCTCCTCGACCAGGTCGGTGCGCAGGCCGTCCCCGTCCATCGGGATGTGCTCGACGCGGGCCTCGTACGTGGTGAAGCAGGGGACCGCGCCGGGGTACGTCGGCCCCTCCGCGAGGATCGTGTCCCCCGGGTTCACGAAGGTCCGGATGGAGAGGTCGATCGCCTGCTGGCCGCCCGTCGTGACCATCACGTCGTCGACGCCGACGCGGGCGCCGTCGCCCCCCATGATCTCCACGATCCGCTCGCGCATCTCCAGCAGCCCCTCGGTGGGGCCGTACTGGAGCGCCGACGCCAGGTGGTCGCGGGCGACCACCTCGATCACCTCGTCGAACATCTCCCGGGCGAACGACTCGGTGTTCGGGAAGCCGCCGGCGAGCGAGATGATGTCGGGACGCTCCGACAGCGACATCAGGTCGCGCATCACCGACGACACGATCCCCGCGGCGCGCGAGGCGAAGCGGACGTCGTAGCGTGCCGAGTCGCCCGGGGTCAGGGCGCTCTCGTGCGGCCGGTGCCGCGGCGGGGGGGTCCGTGGGTGCGTCGGGTCTCCCTCGGGGGGGTGCATGACGATCACGTCCAGTCTAGGGGGCGTCCGCCGCCGGGCCGAGCGGGTGCGCCGCGGGGCCTCTGGTACCATCGCGGGCCGTGCCGACCCGGTCCGCCCCGCCCCCGGCAATGCCCCAGGCACGCGTGCTCCGCGTGCCGAACATCCGGCGTGCCCGACGCGACGACTGGCAGCAGCTGCTGCGGTTCTGCGTGGTCGGTGCGACGGGGTATCTGGTCAACCTCGCGGTCTTCTCGGCGCTGGTCTACGGGGCCGACGCGCATCACGCGGTCGCGGCCCTCGGCGCGTTCGCCGTGGCCTGGACCAGCAACTTCGTCGTCAACAAGTTCTGGACCTTCCGCCGCCACGGCCTGTCGGCGCTGCAGCAGGGCGCCCGGTACCTGGCGGTGAGCCTCGTCGCGCTCGGCCTGAACCTCGTCCTGCTCGAGGTGCTGGTGCGCGCCGGCACCCCCGAGGTGCTCGGCCAGGCCATCGCGATCGCCGCCGTCATGCCGGTGAACTTCCTGCTCAACCGCCGCTGGTCCTTCCGGTAGGACGGGTGACCGGCCGGCGACGGGCCCTCGCGGCCCTGCTCGCGGGCCTCGCGCTCACCCTCGGGGCCGGGCGCGCGGCGGCCGCCCCGGTCAGCGAGCCGACACCCGCCGAGGCGACGCGCGCCGCCGGCGACCTCGTGCGGGCCGTCGCCGACAAGGCCACCGAGATCCAGCGGGGCCTCGACGGTCCCGCCCCCTCCCGGGAGCCGACGCTCACCGACGACGAGGTCACGGCGATCGCCGAGACCTCCTCCGAGCTCCGCGACTGGACCGACGGGCGCGAGATCTCCCGGACCGCCGTCGACTACGACGAGGACGACCGGGTCCACACCTACTTCGCGGTCAGCGAGGACGCCGACGGCGACGAGACCGTCGAGGCGCAGGTGGTCGTCTCCGACGCGACGGGCGAGATCACCGAGGTCCGCACCGGGCCGCAGGTCGCCTGGATGATGGCGCGCGGCTACGAGGGGGCGTTCGGCCGGGCGATCAACCGCCCGGCGATCTGGCTCGGCCTGTGCGCCCTCTTCCTGCTCCCGCTGCTGCCGTTCCTGCGCCCCTCCCGGCTGATCTCGATGCGCACCCTCGACCTGCTGGTGCTGCTGTCGTTCGGGATCTCGCTGATCTGGTTCAACCGGGGCGAGGTCTTCACGTCGGTCCCGCTGCAGTACCCGCCGATGGTCTACATCGGACTGCGCCTCGCGTGGATCGCGGTGGCCCGCACCCGCGCGGCGCGCCACGACGCCCCCGACCCGCCGCCGGGACGGCCGCGCCGGCCGGTGCTCGGCAGCTCCGCGCCCACGTGGCTGCTGGTCAGCCTGCTCGCCGTGACCCTCGCCCTGCGCTTCGGCCTGAACGCCTTCGACTCGAACGTGATCGACGTCGGCTACGCGGGGGTGATCGGCGCGGACCGGATCGCCCACGGCACCACCCCCTACGGGAACATGCCGAGCGACTGCGGCAGCTGCGACACGTACGGGCCGCTGAACTACATCTCGTACGTCCCGTTCGAGCTGGCGGAGCCGTGGACCGGGACGTGGGACGCCCTCCCCGCCGCCCACGGCGCCGCGACGCTCTTCGACATCCTCTGCATCGCCGGGATGTTCACGCTCGGGTGGCGCCTCGCCGGGATGCGCCTCGGCATCGGCCTCGCGCTCGCGTGGTCGGCGTTCCCCTTCACCGGCTTCGCCCTCGCGACGAACTCCAACGACTCCCTCGTCGCGGCGACCCTGATCTGGGGGCTCGTCGTCGCACGGCACCCCGTCGGCCGCGGCCTGCTGCTCGGGCTGGCGCTCGCCACCAAGTTCGCGCCGGCGATCCTGCTGCCGTTGTGGAGCCGGCGTCCGTTCCCGCGCCCGGCGCCGGGGCGGACCCTGCTCCCGTTCGTCGCGGGGCTCGCCGGCGCCGCCGTGCTGACGGGCTGGGTGCTGCTGCTCGACGGCGCCGACGGGATCCGCGCGTTCTGGTCCCGTACGCTCGGCTACCAGCTGGGGCGCGACTCGCCGTTCTCGATCTGGGGGCAGCACCCCGGCCTGCGCCCGGTGCAGATCGGGTTGATGGTCCTGGTCGCCGTCGCCGCGGTGGCCGTGCTGCGCTGGCCACGGCGGCTGGACATGCTCACCATGACCGCGCTCTCCGGCGCACTCCTGATCGGTGTCGAGCTGACCCTGACCCACTGGTTCTACCTCTACATCCCCTGGTTCCTGCCGTTCGCGCTGGTGGCGATGGTGATCGAGTGGCCGCCCCCCGTCCGCGCCGAGCGCCCCGACGTGCCACCCGCCGAGGCGCCCGCGCACGACCCGGCGCCCGTCCCGGTGGCGACGTGACCGGCCGCTGGGCCCTGCCCGCGGGCGCCGTGGCGCTCGCGGCGCTCGTCTGGGCGATCCCCCTGCAGCTCGGCGTCTACGCCGACGCCGTCATCACCGACATCCCCGTCTACCGGCGCGCCTACGAGGAGATCGCCGCCGGCGGGGTGCCGTACGCCGACTTCAGCCTCGAGTACCCGCCGCTCGCGGGGGCGCTGTTCTGGCTCGCCGGCGCGCTGCCGGGTCCCTACGGGGTGACCTTCTCGGTGCTGATGTGCCTCTGCCTCTGCGCCACCGTGCTCGGCGTGATCGCCCTGGGGCGGGCGATCGGGCTCGACGGGCGGCGCCAGACGGTGGCGGCGGTGCTCACCGCCGTCAGCCCCCTGCTGATCGGCAACCTCGTCGAGACCCGGTTCGACCTCGCCCTCGCGGCGCTGCTCGTCTGGACGCTGTGGGCGGCGGCGACGGAGCGGTGGAGGCTTGCGTGGGGGCTCCTCGCCGCCGCGACGCTGCTGAAGCTGGTCCCCCTCGCCCTGATCCCCGTCCTCGTGATCTGGCAGCGGCACCGGCAGGGCAACCGCGGCGCCCTCGCCGGCGTCGCGGCCTGCCTCGGGATCGTCGCGGCCGTGATGGCGCCGTTCGTGATCATGTCGCCGTCGGGGACCTGGGACCTCGTGCAGTACCACCTCGACCGCCCCCTGCAGATCGAGGCGACCGCCTCCGCCTACCTGCTCGGGCTGCACGCCCTCGCGGACATCGGCATCACCGTCGAGAACTCGTTCGGCAGCCAGGGGCTCTCCGGGACGGGCCCGGCGGTGCTCGCCGGCCTCTCCACGCTCGCGCTGATCGTGATCCTGGTCGCGATCGCGTGGACGCTGTGGCTGGGGCTGCACCGCGCCCGCCACCCCGGCGACGCCCGCCTGTTCGTCGCGGCGAGCGCGGCGACGGTGGTCGCCCTGCTCGTGTGCGGGAAGGTGCTGTCCCCCCAGTTCCTGGTGTGGCTGCTGCCCGTCTGCTTCCTCGTCGCCGGCCGCTTCGGGCCCGCGTCCGCGGCGCTGGCCGCCGCGGCGATGCTGCTGACGTTCAGCTACTTCCCGCACCGCTACTTCGACCTGGTCGCGCTCGACAGCCTCCCGATCGGGCTGCTGGTGCTCCGCGACAGCGTCCTGATCGCCCTGCTCGCGGCGTGCTGGCCGCGGCCGAGCATCGCCGGGCGGCCCCTCGGGCGCGTCCTCGGGCGGGAGCGCACCGACCCGATGCGCGCCGACCAGGCCGTCTCCGCCCGCTACCTCACGGACTGACGGCGGGGGTCAGCCCTCGAGACTGAAGGTGGAGATGGCGGTCGCGCGGCCGTCGTCGCCCGCGTCGACCACCGCCCCCTGCACCAGCACTCCGCCGTCGGCGGGCTCGAAGCGCCCCGGCGTGGAGCCGAGGAACCGGCGCAGCACGATCTCCTTGCGGACGCCGATGACGGAGTCGTGCGGGCCGGTCATGCCGAGGTCGGTGAGGTACGCCGTCCCACCCTCCAGCAGCCGCGCGTCGGCCGTCTGGACGTGGGTGTGCGTCCCGACGACGGCGGTCACGCGCCCGGCGAGGTGGTGGCCGAGGGCGATCTTCTCGCTCGTCGCCTCCGCGTGGACGTCGACGAACACGAACGTCGCCGCGCGCCGCGCCTCGGCGACGAGGTCGTCGATCACCGCGAACGGGCTCTGAGCCGCCGTCAGGAACACCGACCCCATGACGTTGACGACGCTGACGGGACCCGCCGCCGTCTCGACCGTCGTCAGGCCGCGCCCGGGGGCGCGGACGGCGATGTTGGCGGGGCGCAGCATCCGGGGCTCGGTCTCGAGCATCGGGTAGATCTCGGGCTTCTGCAGCGTGTGGTTGCCGCCGGTGAGCACGTCGACGCCCGCGTCGAGCAGGTCGCGCGCCTGGCGGGGCGAGGTGCCGGCGCCGGCGGCGGCGTTCTCGGCGTTGACGATCACCACGTCCGGCCGGTGCGTCTCCCGCAACCCGGGCAGGGCCGCGAGCAGGGCGCGCATGCCCACCCCGCCGACCACGTCACCCACCAGGATCGCCCGCATGGCGGGGGAGCCTACCCCCACGGCGACCTCAGACGATCAGCGAGGCCTCGGTGCGGAGCAGCTCGAGGTCGACGTGGTTGCCGTCGTCGGCCGTGAACTGGGAGATCTCCTGCTCGGCCACGGCCGAGAAGTCGTGGACCCGGCCGAGGACCGTGATGCCGGCGCGGACCGACTCGCCGACGCTCGGGCGCGAACCCGACGCCGGGTCGGTGATGTGCGTCATCCTCAGCACCAGGCCGCTCGCGGCCACGGCGGGGGTGATCGTGACCTCGTAGCCCTCGATCTTCCCGAAGACGGTGTAGTTCGTGACGCTGGCGACGGTGCCGTCCACCGGCGCGTAGACCGTCGTGCCGGCGGGGGCGCCGACGGAGAGGCCGGCGGTGTCCGGGCCGACGCGGTCGCGGCGCGGCGCCTGGTGGATGCGCAGGGCGCCGGTCGACTCCAGCGGGACGCCGGAGGCGTCGTCGATCGCGTGGAACGCCGCGGCGGTCACGCGCTCGGGGTCGACGGGGATGTGCACCTGCACGCCCTCGGCGCGGGCGATGACCATCTCGGGGGGGCGGGCGCCCGTCCCGAGCTCCGGCGAGGCGACCGGGGACGCCAACGGACCCGCGGCGTCGGTGCCGCCCCCGCCCATGGCGCCGAGCACGAGCGCGAGCACGGCGACGACGATCACGGGGATGGCGGCGGAGACGATGGCGCGGCGGTCCCGCCGGAACGCCCGGCGCCGTCGTGACGTCCGACGGGCGGCGAGCTGCTCCCTGGTGAGGGGGGGCATAGCGCGGGAGAGTAGCCGACCTGCGCGCCGATGCGCCAGAGGCGCCGTGACGACGCCGGGACCGGAGGGCGACGGCCCCGGCCGGGGAGGCCCTAAGATGCCCCCGATGAGCGGGCGCGTCGCCCACCAGCCCGCCTGGGTGAAGCTCGTGGCCACGGCGGCCATCCTCGCGATCGCGTGGATCCTCGGCCAGACCATGGGACACGTGTTGCTCGTGTTCACGGTCTCGACCATCCTCGCGCTGCTCCTGAACCCCCTGGTGCGGCAGCTCCGGCGCCTCCGGATCCCGCGCGGCGTCGCCGTCCTGATGGTGTTCACCGGCTTCGCGGCCACCGCCGCCCTCGCCGTGTTCCTCGTCATCTCGCCCGTGCGGACGCAGATCGAGGAGATCGAGCAGAACCTCCCCGCCTACACCGACCAGGCGGAGCGGCAGGCGGACGAGCTGCAGACCTTCTTCGACGCCCGCGGCATCGACATCGACGTGAAGGCGCGTGCCGACGCCTTCCTCGCGGGCCTCCAGGAGCGGGCCTCCGAGGCCGCCGCGAACGTCCTCGACTACAGCCTCGACGTGCTCGGCATCCTCGTCACGCTGATCATCATCCTGGTGGCGAGCATCTACATGCTGCTCGACGCGCCCCGCATCCTCCGGTTCTCCCGCCAGGTCGGGGGACCCGAGACGGCGGCGTTCCTGCGCCGCGTCGAGTCGACCCTCACCGAGTACGTCAAGGCGCAGCTGCTCGTGTCGCTCATCATCGGCACGAGCGCCGGGGTGGTGCTGTGGGTCTACGGCGTCACCGGGCTCTTCCCCCTCGGGGCGACGTTCGCGGTGGCGTTCGCGGCGTGGGTCTTCGTGATGGAGTTCGTGCCCTACGTCGGCCCGATCCTCGGCGCCGTGCCACCGGTGCTGCTCGCCCTCTTCACCTCCCCGCTCGCCGCCCTGTGGGTGGTGATCGCGTTCATCGTGATCCACCAGCTCGAGGGCCACATCGTCGTCCCGAAGGTCATGAGCTCCGCCGTCGGCGTCCACCCGCTCGTCGTGATCTTCGGCCTCCTGATCGGCGAGCAGCTCGCCGGGGTCGTCGGGGTGCTCCTCGCCATCCCGGTCGTCGTGGTCGTCAAGGAGGCCGTCACGTTCCTCGGCGAGCGGCTCGGCGAGGGCGCCGTCCCCGTCACGCCGGCGGGCGACGACGACGCCGGGGCCCGCGCCGCCGACGTCCCCGGCACCCCGCCGCCCGCGCCGCCGGCACCCGTCACCGCCACCCGTGAGCTGCCCGCGCGCGTCGAGCCGCCGACCCTGCGGCACCCGACGTGAGCGGCGTCGCCGGGGACGCCCCCGTGCTCGTCGCGCGCGGCCTGTCGCGGCGGTTCCGCGGGGTCACGGCCCTCACCGGCGTCGACCTCGACCTCGGCGGCGGCGAGTCCGTCGCCCTGCTCGGGCCGAACGGCGCGGGCAAGACGACGCTGCTGACGATCCTCGCGGGCGTCACGCGCCGCGACGCCGGCTCGCTCGAATGGGCCGACGGGGTGGCCCCGCGCGTCGGCTGGGTCCCCCAGCGCCCCTCCCTCTACGGCCGCCTCAGCGTCCGCGAGAACCTGGAGCTCTTCGCCGGCCTCGAGGGCGCGCCCGACGCCGCCGCGGTCGCCGGGGAGCTGATCGACCGCGCCGACCTCGGCGCGTTCGCCGGGCGGCCGGCGGCGCAGCTCTCGACGGGGACGATGCAGCGCCTCAACCTCGCGATCGCCCTCGCCGGGCGGCCGAGCGTCCTGCTGCTCGACGAGCCGACCGCGACGCTCAGCCCCGACCAGCGCCGCCGGCTCTGGGCGTGGCTCGACGAGATGCGGGCCGACGGCCTCGCCCTGCTGTTCTCCACGCAGTCCGTCGACGAGGCCATGCGCCACGGCGACCGGCTGTTCGTCCTCGTCGACGGCGCCCTGGTGTTCACCGGCACCGCCGGCGAGATGACCGCCGCCCACGGCGGCGTCACCACGGGCGGGGCCGAGGAGGCCGAGCTGGCGTTCATGCGGATGGTGACCGGCGACGACGGGACGGCCGCGTGAGGGCGGCCCTGCTGCTGCTCCGCAAGGACGTCCGCCTCCTCGTGCGGACGCCGGCGCTGCTGCTGGTGCTCGTCGCCTACCCGGTCCTCGTCGCCCTCCTCGTCGCGATCGCCCTGCAGAGCGACGAGCGCCGGCCGGACATCGCCCTCGTCAACCTCGACACGTCGGGGCGGTCGGTGCAGGTCGGCGAGCGGCGCCTGTCGATCGACGACTACGTCGACCGGCTCGCCGAGGACGTCGACGTGCGCGAGCTCGACGCGGAGGCCGCCGCCGAGGCCCTCGACGCCGGGCGGGTCGCCGCCGTGCTGACGATCCCCGAGGGCTTCATCTCCGACCTCCAGTCGGGGGTCCGCCAGCCCGCGCTCCGGCTCGACGCGGGCCGGCGGTCCCCGATCGAGGCGGACGCGATCGTGCGCAGCCTCGAGGCCGCCGTCTTCCGGCTCAACCAGAGCCTCGCCGTCGGCTACGTCGACCAGGTGCTCGAGCTCGTGTCGCTCGTGACCGACGGCGGCGAGATCGGCATCTTCGGCCGCACCGGCGACGCCCTCGGCCTGACGCGCAGCCGCCAGCTGGTCGTCGACGTGCAGGCGCGGCTCCGCGCCACCGGCCAGGTCGCCGCGGCCGCCGAGCTCGCCCCGCTGCTCGTGTTCATCGACGAGACCCAGCGCAACCTCGACCTCGCGAAGCCGGCGGCCAACGCGATCCGCGCGCCGATCGAGCTGCAGGTCGAGGCGTCGGCCGCCGGGCGGGAGCCCCTGTCGGCGTTCGGGTTCGCGGGCGCCCTGCTCGTCTCGATCGGGCTCGCCGGAGTGCTGCTCGCGGCCGCCGCGATGTCCTCGGAACGGGAGGAGCACGTCCTGGTGCGGCTCGGGCGCGGCCTCGTCTCCGCCCCGGCGCTCGTCGCCGAGAAGATGGCCTTCACGGCGCTCGCGTCCCTCCTCGTCGGGTTCGCCCTGCTCGCCGGGGTCGCCCTGTTCACCTCGCTCGCCGTCGGGCGGTGGGGCCTGTGGCTCGCGGCCCTCCTGCTGGCGGGCCTCGCGTTCGGGGCGTTCGGCGTCCTCGCCGGCGCGCTGGCGCGCGAGACGCGCACCGCCCTCCTCGCCGCCCTCATGCTCGCCCTGCCGCTCCTCGCCCTCGGGCTGCTGCCCGACGCGGCGTTCGCGTCCGCCGTCTCCCAGGTCGTCCCGTTCGGCCCCGCCTTCGACCTGTTCCAGGCGCTGCTCGTGGAGCCCGTCCTCGACGGCGGCGAGATCGCGACGATGCTCGGCCACCTCGCGCTGCTCGCCGCCGTCTTCGGGGCCGCGGCGACCCTCGTCGTCCGCCGGAGGGCCATCTCCTAGGCGGGTGCCGTACGGTCACGCGAACCCGATCCCGGAGGGTCCCGTGTCACGTCTCGCCTACGCGCTGCTGCCCCTGGTGGGCGGCGCGATGATCGCCGCCCAGGCCCCCGTCAACGCCAAGCTGCGGCTGGTGCTCGGAAGCCAGTTCGGCAGTGCGGTGGTCTCGTTCGCCGTCGGCATCGTCCTGCTGATGACCGGGCTCGTGGTCGTGGGCCAGGTGGACGCCCTCGGCGCGGTCGGCACCGGGCCGTGGTGGGCCTACCTCGGCGGGCTCTTCGGCGCGGTGTTCGTCATCGCGACCCTCGTCGCCGCGCCCCGCATCGGCGTCACCACCACCTTCGTCGCCGCCGTCGCCGGGCAGATCCTGCTGTCGTCCCTGATCGACCGGTTCGGCTGGTTCGGCGCGCGCACCATCGACGTGTCGTGGGAGCGGATCGCGGCCCTCGGCCTGCTGGTCGTCAGCCTGGTGCTGCTGCTGCGCTCCAGTTGAGCGGCGGCCGGTCGAGGGCGCGCGCCAGCATCCGGGCGTACTCGCGGGCCGACACCTCCCGCGCCCCGAAGCGGCGGGTGTGCTCCGAGGCCATCTGGATGTCCCACAGGACGGCGCCGAGGCGCAGCAGCACGTCGGCGGCGCCCACGAGGGCCGCGTTCCCGGCCTCGGGCTCCCGGTGGAACATGCTCTCCGAGGTGAACATCCCGCCGAGGCAGACGCCGAACAGCCCCCCGCAGAGGCGCCCGTCGCGCCAGGCCTCGACGCTGTGCGCGTGGCCGGCGCGGTGCAGGCGGCCGTAGGCGCGCACCAGCCGCGGCGTCAGCCACACGCCCTCGCGCCCCCCGGCGCACGCCGCGGCCACCTCGTCGAACGCCGCGTCGACCCGGATCGCGTAGCCGGCGCGGCGCAGGCCGCGCGCCACGGACCGGGGGACCCGGAACCCCTCGACCGGCATCACGGCGCGGGGGTCGGCCTCGTAGAACCCGACGGGCCCGCGGGCGCCCTCGTCGTCCATGGGGAACCAGCCGCGCAGGTAGCCGGCCAGGAGGCCGTCCGGCTGCAGGGTGGGGTGGTCGGCGTCCGGGCCGTGCATCGACGTCCCACGCTACTCGTGGGAACCTCGGCGGGGCGTCGGCCGGGCGCTGTCGATTCCGGGCCTGCGCCGCGTCTCATGGGTGAGGGGCCGCACGGGCGGCCCGCCGGAACGGAGGACGACATGCGCTACCTGCTGTTGATCTACGGGGACGAGACGCTCTGGACCGACCCCACACCCGAGCAGATGGCGGCCGAGATGGCCGCCCACCAGGCGTTCAGCGACGCGACCACGGCGGAGGGCATCCTGCGCGGCGGGGAGGCCCTGCAGCCGACGACGACCGCCACGACGGTGCGCGTGCGCGACGGGGAGCTGATGCTCACCGACGGCCCGTTCGCCGAGACGCGCGAGCAGCTCGGCGGGTTCTACCTCGTGGAGTGCGACACCCTCGACGAGGCCGTCGCCGCCGCGCGGCGCATCCCCGAGGCGGCGGTCGGGTCGGTCGAGGTGCGGCCGGTGATGGAGTTCGACTGACCGGGACCGCTCAAGCGACGCTCGCCCGCGTGGCCCGCGAGGGCCGCGGGCGGGCCGTCGCGATCCTGTCCCGCCGGCTCGGCGACATCGACCGGGCGGAGGACGCGCTGCAGGACGCCCTCGCGGCCGCCGCGGAGCGGTGGCCGCGGGACGGCGTCCCCGCGAACCCGGAGGCGTGGATCCTCGCCACGGCGCGCAACCGCGCCATCGACCGGATCCGCCGGGAGCGCACCCGCACGGCGTCCGAGCGGGCCCGCGCACGCGTCACGCCCGACGTGGAGGAGGCATTGGACGACATCGACGACCACGCCCCGATCCCCGACGAGCGGCTCGGCCTGATCTTCGCGTGCTGCCACCCCGCCCTCTCCCCCGAGGCGCGGGTGCCGCTCACCCTGCGCCTCGTGGCCGGCATGGAGCAGCCGGAGGTCGCCCGGGCGCTGCTGCTGCCCGAGGCGACCGTCGCCCAGCGGCTCGTCCGGGCCAAGCGCAAGATCCGCGACGCCGGCATCCCGATCGCCGAGCCGTCCGCGGAACGGCTGCCGGAGCGGCTCGACGCCGTCCTCACGGTCGTCTACCTGATCTACACGGAGGGCCACACGGCGACGGGGGGCGACGCCCTGCGCCGCGACGACGTCGCCGGGGAGGCCCTGCGGCTGGGCGGCGTGCTCCACGCCCTGATGCCCGACGAGGCCGAGGTCGCCGGCCTGCTCGCCCTCATGACCCTGCACCACGCGCGCCGGGCCGCCCGCACCGACGACGCGGGCGGGCTGGTGCTGCTGGCCGACCAGGACCGGAGCCTCTGGGACCGCGACGCCATCGCCGCCGGCGGCGACCTCGTGGCGCGCGCCCTGCGGATGGCCCGGCCGGCGGGGCCGTACGCGCTGCAGGCGGCCATCGCCGCGGTCCACGCCGAGGCGCCGTCGGCGGCGGAGACCGACTGGGCCCAGATCGTGCTGCTCTACGACGCCCTGCTGCGGCGCAGGCCGTCGCCGGTGGTGGCGCTGAACCGCGCCGTCGCCGTGGCCGAGGTCGCGGGACCGCGGGCGGGCCTCGACGCGGTCGAGGAGATCGCCCGCGGCGGCGCCCTCGCGCGGTACGCGCCGCTGCACGCCGCACGGGCCGACCTGCTGCGGCGCCTCGGCGACGACGCCGCTGCGCGCGCCGCCTACGCCGCCGCCGCCGCGCTCACCACCAACCCCGCCGAGCGGGCGTTCCTCGCCGCCCGGGCGTGACCCCGCCGATCGGCCCGATCCGATCGCTCAGGGGACCCAGGAGTCCCCGGCCGGGGTGATCACGAGCTCGTGGGTCCACCCCCGCGGCGACTGGGCCGCGAGGTAGGCGACGGCGCGCGCCACGTCCTCGGGCGCGAGCGACTCCTCGGGCGGGCGGCCCTCCATGGGGGCGCGGTCCGTCTGGATGATGCCGTCGGCCACCAGCAGGGCGACGTGGACGCCGGCGGGCCGCAGCTCCTGGGCGAGGGCGTGGGTGAGGGCGCGGGCGCCGGACTGGGCCGCCGCCCACGGCCCGCGGCCGGGCATCGCACGGCGCGCCGAGCCGCCGGCGACCTGGATGATCGTGCCGGCGCCGCGGCGCTCCATCGCGGCCCCCGCCCCCCGCAGGATCGCCCACGCCGCGGGTAGGAAGCCCCCCGTCCACGACGCCAGGCGGTCCGGCGGCGCCCCCGCGACGGGTCCCCCGCCGAAGCTGTGGTCGCGCGGCACCGACGTGGTCGCGTTGACGACGAGGTCGAGGCCGCCGAGGTCGGTCTCGGCGCGCGCGAGGGCCTCGGCGACGACGTCGTGGTCGCCGGCGTCGCCCCGCACCGCGACGACGCCCGGGTGGGCCTCGGCCAGCGCGTCGAGCGTCGCGTCGGTCCGCGCCACCGCCACCGCCCGCCAGCCGGCGGCGAGCCGGTCGGCCACCACCGCCCGCCCGACGTTGCGGGCGCCGAAGACCACGAGGACAGGTGTCACGGAGCCAGTCTGCCAGGGGTGGGCGGCACGGTGCGGGGAGTAGACTCCCGCGGGTGATGGAGGGGACCCAGACCGCCGCAGGAGCCGCCTTCCCGCGGGTGCGCATGCGCCGCCTGCGGGCGTCCGGGACGATGCGGCGCATGGTGCGCGAGACGCGGCTGTCGCCCGACCGGCTGGTGCTGCCGCTCTTCGCGATCGAGGGCCGCGACGCCCGCGTGCCGATCGACGCGCTCCCCGGCCAGGCCCGCATGTCGCCCGACCTCCTCGCCGCGACGGCCCGGCGTGTGTTCGCCGCGGGCGTGCCCGCCGTGCTGCTGTTCGGCGTCACCGACCGCAAGGACGCCGCCGCGAGCGCCGCGTACGACGCGTCCGGGGTCGTCCAGACCGCCGTCGCCGCCATCAAGGACGCCGTCCCGGAGATGGTCGTCGTGACGGACGTCTGCCTCTGCGCCTACACCGACCACGGCCACTGCGGCGTGCTCGTCGACGGGCACGTCCACAACGACATGAGCCTCGAGCTGCTCGCCAGGACCGCCGCGAGCCACGCCGAGGCCGGCGCGGACGTCGTCGCCCCCAGCGACATGATGGACGGGCGCGTCGGCGCGATCCGCGAGGCGCTCGACGCCGAGGGCCACGAGGGCACCTCGATCCTCGCCTACTCCGCCAAGTACGCCTCGGCCTTCTACGGCCCGTTCCGCGAGGCGGCCGGGTCGGCCCCCGGGTTCGGCGACCGGCGCGGGTACCAGATGGACCCCGCCAACGGCCGCGAGGCCGTGCGGGAGACGCTGCTCGACGTGGCCGAGGGCGCCGACATGGTCATGGTCAAGCCCGCCGCCGCCTACCTCGACGTGATCGCCGGGGTGCGGGCCGCGACCGACCTGCCGCTGGCCGCCTACCACGTGAGCGGCGAGTACTCGATGATCAAGGCCGCCGCCGAGCGCGGCTGGCTCGACGAACGCACCGCCGCCATGGAGGTCCTCACCGGCATCGCCCGCGCGGGCGCCGACCTCCTCATCACCTACTACGCCGAGGACGCCGCCCGGTGGATCGCCGAGGAGGACGCATGACGACCACGGCCGGAACACGCGTGCACCACAAGCCCGACGAGGCCGACCGGGAGCTGCTCAACGCCCTGCAGGCGGGCCTCGCCTTCGTCCGCGAGCCCTTCGCGGAGATCGGCGGGCGGATCGGGATGGACGAGGAGGAGGTGCTGCGGCGCCTCCGGCGGCTCAAGGACGCCGAGATCGTCCGCCAGCTCTCCGCGATCTTCGACACCCGCGCCCTCGGGTACGAGAGCAGCCTCGTCGCCGCCCGCTACCCCGAGGACAAGCTGTTCGAGGCGGCGGACATCGTCGGCGGGCACCCGGGCGTCAGCCACAACTACCGGCGCACCCACGCGTTCAACCTCTGGTACACGCTGGCCTGCGAGCCCGACTCGCGCCTCGGCCTCGAGGACACGATGAACCGGCTGCACGAGGCGAGCGGCGCCGAGTCGACCCGCCTGCTGCCGACGCTGAAGCTCTACAAGATCAACGTCCAGCTCGACATGACCGGCACCCGCCCCACCGACGCCAAGGAGGACGCCCCGCGGCCGGCGCCGGTGCGCGGCGACGGCGTGCTCCCGACGGACGCCGACAAGCGGATGATCGAGATCCTGCAGCGCGACCTGCCCGTCGAGTCGCGCCCGTTCGACACGTGGGCCGAGGAGGCCGGCGTCGCCCCGCAGGAGCTGCTCGACGCCTGCCAGGTCTTCGTCGACCGGACCTACATGCGGCGCTTCGCCGCGGTGCTCAACCACCGCAAGGCCGGCTTCGGCGCGAACGGCATGGCCGTCTGGAAGGTCCCGGAGGAGCAGCTCGAGGACATCGGGCCGCGCATGGCCGCCTTCAAGGCCGTGTCCCACTGCTACAAGCGGCCGACCTACCCCGACTGGCCGTACAGCATCTTCACGATGGTCCACGCCCGCTCGAAGGAGGCCTGCGAGGAGGCCATCGAGGCGATCGCGGAGGACATCGGCATCACCGCGCCCGACCGCCGGGCGGTGCTCTACTCCACCTACGAGTTCAAGAAGATCCGGCTCATGTACTACACGCCGGACTACCGCGAGTGGGAGGACCGCGCCCTGGCCGGGGACACCCTGCCACGGTGGAAGCGCTGACCGCGGGGTCGCGCAGCGCGGAGCTCTTCGCCCGCGCCGGGAAGGTGCTGGTCGGGGGCGTCAACTCGCCGGTCCGCGCGATGCGCGCGATCGGGCGCGACCCCCTCTTCATCAGCCGCGCCGAGGGGCCCCACGTCTGGGACGCCGACGGCGGGCGCTACGTCGACTTCCTCTCGTCGTGGGGTCCCGCGATCCTCGGGCACACCCCCGAGGCCGTCGTCCGCGCCGTCGAGCGGGCCCTGCCGCTCGGCACCTCCTACGGGGCGCCGACCGAGCGCGAGGTGGTGTTCGCCGAGACGGTCTGCGAGGCCGTGCCGTCGGTGGAGCGCCTGCGCATGACCTCGTCCGGCAGCGAGGCCGTGATGGGGGCGTTGCGCCTGGCGCGCGCCGCCACGGGGCGCGACGTGATCGTGAAGGTCGCCGGCGGCTACCACGGCGCCATCGACGGGCTCCTCGCCGAGGCCGGGAGCGGCCTCACGACGCTCGGCGTCCCCTCCAGCCCCGGCGTCACCGCCGCGGCGACCGCCGCGACGCGGATCGTCCCGTACAACGACGCCGCCGCGGCCGACGCCGCCCTCGCGGGCGCCGCCGCCATGATCGTGGAGCCCGTCGCCGGCAACATGGGCGTCGTCCCGCCCGCCGACGGCTACCTGGCGGCGCTGCGGGCGGCGTGCGACCGCCACGGGGCGCTGCTGATCCTGGACGAGGTGATCACCGGGTTCCGGGTGGCGCGGGGCGGCGCGCAGGAGCGCTACGGCGTCCGCGCCGACCTGACCTGCTTCGGGAAGATCATCGGCGGCGGCCTGCCGGTCGGGGCGTTCGGCGGCCGGGCCGACGTCATGCGTGAGCTCGCCCCCGAGGGCCCCTGCTACCAGGCGGGGACCCTGTCGGGGAACCCGCTGGCGACCGCCGCCGGGCTCGCCGTGCTCGGGGAGCTCGCCCGCGAGGGCGTCTACGAGCGGCTCGAGGAGGGCGGCCGGGAGCTCGAGGAGGCGTTCGCGGCGAGCGGCGCGCCCGTCACGGTCAACCGTGTCGGCTCGATGCTCACCCCGTTCTTCGCCCCCGGCCCCGTCACCGACTACGCCGGCGCGACGACCTCCGACACCGCCGCCTACGGCCGTTTCGCCCGCGCCCTGCTGGAGGACGGCGTCTACCCCCCGCCCTCCCAGTTCGAGGCGTGGTTCGTCGGCCTCCAGCACGGCGCCGGGCCGATGCGCCACGCCCGGGAGGCCCTCGCGCGGGCCGCGGCCGCGGCGTGAGGAGCGTCCTCGCCGAGGAGCCGGGCCTCGCGGCCGAGCTGGTCGAGCCGGCGCCCGGCGCCCTGCTCGCGCCACTCGTGACCCCGCCCCTCACCGAGCGCCAGGCCGCGGGGCTCGACCTGATCCTCGAGGGCTTCCTCCTGCACCACGGCACCCCGCGCCACCTGCGCCCCTCCGGCGCCGGCCGCGAGGTCCTCGCCGGGGACTGGTGCTACGCCAACGGCCTCGTGCGGATCGCCGAGGCGGGCGACCTGTTCGTCGTCGAGGCGCTCGCGGACCTGATCGCCCTCGGCGCCGGCATCGTCGCCGCCGGCGACCGCGACGGCCTCGTCCCGCTCTGGCGGGCGACCACCGCCGTGATCGCCGCGCGGTCGGGCCCCGGCCGCGACGCCGACGCCGAGCGCTTCCTCCGCGCGCAGGACGCCCTGCGGCGCACCGGCGACGCGTCCGCGCTCGCCGGGATCGCCGACGCCCTGCCCCCCACACCCGGCCTCGAGGAGGCGTTCGCGCGATGAAGGACCTCCGCGACTGGATCACGACGCTCGAGAAGGCCGGGGAGCTGGTGCGGGTGACCGCGCCCGTCGACCCGCACCTCGAGATCACCGAGATCGCCGACCGCGTCTCCAAGCAGGGCGGCCCGGCGCTGCTGTTCACGAACGTCGTCGGCAGCGAGCTTCCGGTCCTCATCAACCAGTTCGGCACGGACCGCCGGATGTGCATGGGCCTCGGCACCGAGAGCCTCGACGCGCTCGGTGAGCGCATCGAGATGCTCATGGACCTGCAGCCGCCCCAGGGCGTCGTGGCGAAGATGAAGGCCCTCGGCAAGCTCCGCGAGCTCGCGTCCTTCTCGTCGAAGCTGGTGCGCGAGGCGCCGTGCCAGGAGATCTGGCTCGACGACCCCGACCTCGACCGCGTCCCGGTCCTCACCTGCTGGCCCGACGACGGCGGGCCCTTCGTGACCCTGCCGCTGGTGTTCAGCCGCGACCCCGTCACCGGCGCGCGCAACTGCGGCATGTACCGGATCCAGAAGGTCGACCGGCGCACCGCGATGATGCACTGGCAGATCCACAAGGACGGCGCGGCCCACCTCCGCGACTCGGAGGGGCGCGTCCCCGTCGCCGTGGCGATCGGGACCCACCCGGCCACCACCTACTCGGCGACCGCGCCGCTGCCCCCCGGCATCGACGAGATGATCTTCGCCGGGTTCCTGCGGGGCCGGAGCGTCGAGATGGTGAAGTGCCGCACCGTCGACCTCGAGGTGCCGGCCGAGTCGGAGATCGTGCTCGAGGGCTACGTCGACGCGAACGACCTGCGTCCCGAGGGCCCGTTCGGCGACCACACCGGCTTCTACACCCCGGTGGACGACTACCCGACGTTCCACATCACCGGCATGTCGATGCGGCGCGACGCCGTCTACTCGACCACGATCGTCGGGCCGCCGCCGATGGAGGACTTCCACCTCGGCAAGGCGACGGAGCGCCTGTTCCTGCCGATCATCCGGATGACGCTGCCCGACCTCGTGGACATGAACCTCCCGCTGGAGGGCGTCTTCCACAACTGCGCGATCGTCTCGGTGCGCAAGCGCTACCCCGGTCACGCCAAGAAGCTGATGAGCGCGATCTGGGGCCTCGGCCTGCTGTCGCTGAGCCGGTGCGTCGTCGTCGTCGACCACGACGTCGACGTGCAGGACGTCTCCGCGGTCGCCTTCCAGGCGTTCTCCAACGTCGACGCCGGCCGCGACATGCTGGTGGTGGAGGGCCCCGTCGACGCCCTCGACCACGCCGCCCCCTACTTCGCGTACGGCTCCAAGGTCGGCTTCGACGCGACGCGCAAGTGGCCCGGCGAGGGCGTCGTGCGGCCGTGGCCCGACGCGATCGTCATGAGCGACGAGGTGAAGTCCCGCGTGGATCGCCGCTGGGACGAGTACGGGATCGTGAAAGGGACGTCCGGCCCCCGCAGACGTCGTTGAAGTTGCCCCTCCCGTCGGGTTGAATCCCCCGGGCGTGCCGGGTTCCGGCCGATGAACCGACGGGTAGTGGGAGGCGGGGTTGGCTGAGACCGATGGGGGCGAGACCGGCGGACCCGTCCGCGGTGGTCAGTACAGCGGCCCGGTGGCACACGTGCCCGAGGCCGTGCACGACCACAGCGACGACCCGGGCTTCGTCACCCGCACCAAGTTCCTGACCGGGGTCGCCCTGGTCACCGGCGGCGTCATGACGGCCGCCATCCTCGTACCCGTCATCGGCTTCGCGGCCGCCGACACCCTGAAGCCCGAGGAGTGGCGCTGGGTCGACGTCGGCGCCCTCTCCGACTTCCCCGACGGGCAGGTCACCTCCATCGCCGTCTCCGGGCCCGCGCCCGAGTCGGACCGTCGCGCCTTCATCCGCAACAAGGAGGGCGCGCTGCTGGCGATCTGGAACCGGTGCGCCCACCTGGGCTGCCCGGTCGCCTACTCCGCCGGTGGCGACGTCTACTCGTGCCCCTGCCACGGCGGCGCGTACGACTCGCTGGGCCGCGTCACCGCCGGCCCGCCCCCGCGTCCGCTCGACCGCTTCGACATCAAGATCACCACGGCCGAGGGCAAGGACGTCGCCCGGCAGGAGGACGTCGCGAAGGGCGTCCCCACCGCCGGCGCCAAGCCCACGGACCGCGTGCTGCTCGGGCGCCCGTTCTCCATCGACGAGGACCAGCAGCCGTACGAGCTGAAGGGTCCCGGCGAGCCCGTGACCGGCGTCCTCGCAAACCTCTACCCCTTCTAGGAGGCCGGACGTGGCGACCACCGACATCGGTCCCAGGAACCCGGCGATCAAGGCGGGCGAGGCGGGGTTCGACTACGTCGACAAGCGGACGGGGGCGAAGACCGGCTTCAAGTGGTTCCTCTTCCGCAACATCCCGGCGGAGACGAGCTGGTTCCAGACCCTCGGCTTCACCGCGATGGCCCTCTTCGGCATGCAGGCCATCACCGGGATCATCCTGGCGATGTACTACAAGCCGGACCCCAACAGCGCGTACCAGAGCATTGACACGATCACGAACGAGGTGACGTGGGGCTGGCTGGTCCGCGGCATGCACAAGTGGGGCGCCAGCGCGATGATCGTGGTGGTCTTCCTCCACCTCGGACGCGTGTTCTTCTTCGGGTCGTACAAGTACCCGCGTGAGCTGACCTGGGTCACCGGCGCCCTGCTGCTGATCCTCACCATGTTCATGGGCCTCACCGGCTACCTGCTGGTGTGGGACCAGAAGGCCTACTGGGCCACCGTCGTCGCCGTGAACATCACGGCCAGCGCCCCGATCCTCGGCCCCTACGTCGCCGACATCCTCCGCGCCGGCCCCGAGTTCGGACCGGAGACGCTGTCGCGGTTCTATTCCATCCACATGCTCGTGATACCGGGGGCCATGGCGACCTTCATCGGGTTGCACCTGTTCCTGATATCGAAGCTCGGCATCGCCGAGCCCCCGTACAGCAAGCGCCGGCTCGCGATCGAGCGCGCCGAGGACGAGGCCCGCCGCGCCGCCGAGCGCGAGCGCCTCCCCTACGGTCGCCGCCCGGTGCCGCCCGTCGCACCCCGGCCCTCCCGGCCGGAGCCCGTGAAGGCAGAGGAGCGCTCGTGAACCGCGGCCAGCAGGAGTACTACAAGCGCGACTACGCGCAGGCGAAGGCCGAGGGGAAGCCGTTCTTCCCGTACGCGGTCTACAAGGACCTGATCATCGCCACGCTGGCGATCGGCCTGGTCATCACGTTCGCGATCTGGCACCGCGTCGAGATGGGCGAGCCGGTCAACCCGGCGAGCACCGACTTCGTGCCGCGGCCCGAGTGGTACTTCTTCTTCCTCTTCGAGCTGCTGAAGATCTTCAAGGGCCAGAACGCCCTGATGCCGGTGATCATGGCGACGTTCATCATCCCGAACATCCTCATGGTCCTGTTGATCCTCACGCCGTTCATCGACCGGAACCCCGAGCGGCGCATCGAGAAGCGACCGATCGCCCTCGTCACCGGGATCGTCGTGATCGCGTTCCTCGCGTACCTGACCAACAAGGGCGCCTCCGAGGAGGCGAGCGCGGCGGACGGCCTCCCGCTCTCGGGCCTGGAGTCGAACGCGGCGGCACTCGCCGGATCGCAGCTCTGGTTGGAGAACTGCACGTCGTGTCACATGATCGCCGGGGTGGGACAGCCGGGGCCGGGACCGAACCTCTCGGACGTCGGCACCAAGAACGTGGTGTCCGCCGACACCGCCGAGGAGTTCCTGAAGAACCCGCCGGGGAGCATGCCCGCCTTCGCGAACTTCACCCCCGAGCAGTACACCCAGCTCGGGACGTTCCTCGAAGGCCTGGGAACCGAGTACAAGTAGCGGCCGGCCGGCCGGGGGAGAGGGACATTCCCCCGGCCGACGCCCCCCTCGGCCCCGGGGCGCGCCGCTACCATCCGACGTGATGCGCGTCTTCCTCGGGGTCACCGGAGCGAGCGGCGCCCTCTACGCCGGCCACGCCCTCCGGGCCCTGACCGTCGCCGGGTGCGACGTCGGCCTCTGCGTCAGCGGCGCCGGGGCCCACGTGATCAGCCACGAGATCCTCGAGGCGGGCACCGGGCCCCCGGACGACCCGGCCCTCGCGGTCGAGGCGTTCGTCGAGCGGTTCGCGACCGGGCCGGGCACCGTCACCCGCCTCGGCCTCAACGACCTGACCGCACCGTTCGCGTCGGGCTCGTCGCTCGCGCCCGCCGCCCTCATCGCCCCGTGCTCCGGGTCGACGATGGCGGCCATCGCCCACGGGACGGCGCGGAACCTGATCCACCGCTGCGCCGACGTGATGCTGAAGGAGCGCCGCACCCTGGTGCTGATGCCGCGGGAGACCCCGCTCAACCTGATCCACATCGAGAACTGGGCCGCGGTGACCCGCGCCGGCGCGATCGTGATGCCGGCGATGCCCGGCTTCTACGGCCTGCCGCGCCGGATGGAGGACCTCGTCGACTTCATGGTCGCGAAGGCCCTCGACCACCTCGGCGTGCCGAACGACCTGATCACGCGCTGGGGCGAGGACGCCCCCGTGCGGCCCGGGACGGCGGCGTGACGGCGGGGGCCCCCGGCCGGCTGCCGGCCGCCGAGGTGCGGGAGATGTTCGACCGCATCGCGCCGCGGTACGACCTGCTGAACCGTGCGATGACGGCCGGCCTCGACGGCCGGTGGCGCACCGCGGCCGCGGCCGCCGCCGACGTCGCCGCCGGCGAGCGGGCGCTCGACTGCTGCACCGGGACGGGCGACCTCGCCTTCGCGCTCGCGGACCGGGTCACCCCGTCCGGGACGGTCGTCGGGCTCGACTTCGCCGAGGAGATGCTCGCCCTCGCGCGGGCGAAGGCCGCGGAGCGTGGCGTGGCCGTCGACTTCGTCGCGGGCGACGCCCTCGCGCTGCCGTTCCCCGACGACGACTTCGACGCCGCCACCGTGGCGTTCGGCATCCGCAACGTCAGCGACCTCGACGCCGGCATCGCCGAGATGGCCCGCGTCGTGCGGCCCGGCGGGCGCGTCGTGATCCTCGAGATCACCACCCCGCGGCGGCTGCGCCCGTTCTACGAGGTGTGGTTCGACCGCGTCGTCCCCCGCCTCGGCCGCCTCCTGGGGCGCGACGCCGCCGCCTACTCGTACCTGCCCGCGTCGGTCCGCCGGTTCCCGGAGCCGCCGGAGCTGGCCGCCCGCATGGCCGCCGCGGGGCTGACGGACGTCCGCTGGCGCCCCCTCGCCGGCGGGATCGTCGCCCTCCACCACGGGCGGGTCGCGTGACGTCGACGGCGCCGCTGCCCGCGCGGGTCCGCCCCATGACGCCGTTCCTGGCGCTCTGCGAGGAGCGCCTGCGCCGCGCCGTGGCCGGCCACGCCGACGAGGTCGGGGCCCCCGCCGCCGACACCCTCGCCGCCGGCGGCAAGCGCGTGCGCCCCCTCCTGGTGTTCTGCGCGGCGCCCCAGACGGCGCTCGCCGACCCCGCGGTGCGGGAGGACCTGCTGTCGGCCGCGGCCGCCGTCGAGCTGGTGCACATGGCGACCCTCGTCCACGACGACCTGCTCGACGGGGCCACCATGCGCCGCGGCCGTCCGACGGTGGCGCAGTCGCTCGGGGCGGAGCGGGCGGTGTCCACCGGCGACTTCCTGTTCGCCCGCGCCTTCGGCGAGCTGACCCGCACCGGGTCGCCCGTCGCCGTCAGCTCCCTCGCCGTCGCCGCCCTGCACCTCTCCCAGGGGGAGATCGACCAGCAGCGGGCCGCGTTCGACCTGACCCTCACCGAGGACGCCTACCTGGCGCGCTGCCGGCGCAAGACGGCCGCCCTCTTCTCGGTCGCGTGCCGCCTCGGCGCCCAGGTCGGCGGGGCCGGCCCCGCGGCGACGGAGCGCCTCGCCGCCTTCGGCGAGAACGTCGGCATGGCCTTCCAGATCTTCGACGACATCCTCGACCTCGCCGGGGCGCCGGCCGCGACCGGCAAGCGCCGCGGCACGGACCTCTGCGACGGGACGGTGACCCTGCCCGTGATCCTCGCCATGCAGATCGAGCCCGGCCTCCGCCCCCTGGTGGCGGACGCCTGCGCGGGCCCCGGCCTGGAGGCGCTCTGCGACCGCCTCGCCGCGCACCCCGGCCTGGCCCTGGCGCGCGAGCGGGCGCTCGCGTTCGTGGCGGCCGCCCGGGCCGCGATCGAGGACGGCCCCGCCGACGGCGCCGCGGTCGACGCGCTGCTCGAGATCGCCGACGGCGTCGTGGACCGGTACTCGTGAGCGACGCGCCGGCGACGCCCGCCCGCATCGAGGAGCTGCTGCGCGCCTCCGACCCCCTCGACGCCGCCCGCGCGGCCGGCGTGGCGGGCGGGCGCACCGTCACCGTGCTGCGCGAGCCCCCCGCCGGGGCCCTGGTCGACGGCGACGTCGAGGGATCGGTCGACGACCACCGTGCCGCCCACGCCGCCGGCCGCGCCAGCGAGGCCGCCGTGGCCTACGGCGCCGGGCACGACCCCGCCGACGTCGCGGCCCGCATCGCCGCCCTCGCGGCGCTCGCCCGCGAGACGGGGCTGCTGCGCGCCGTCTGCCCGGTGCCCGCGGAGGGCACGGCCGAGCGCCCCGGCTCGTGGGGCGTCGAGGACCTCACCGTCGTCGCGGCCTGCCGCCTGGCGCTCCCCGACGACGTCGCGGTGCGGCCCCACTGGCGCCGGCTCGGCCCCGCCGCCTGCCAGATCGCCGTCGCGTTCGGCGCCTCCCAGTGGCTCGTGCCGGAGGACGACCGCACCGAGCTCGACCGCCTCGCCGGAGGGGTCGGCGCGGGCCTGGAGCGCGCGTGAGGCTCCTGCGCGTGGGGCGGATCTCCGCCCTCAACATGTATCCGATCTACCACGGCCTGGAGCGGGCCGCCGACCCGACCCTCTCGTTCACCGACGGGGTCCCGACGACGTTGAACGCCGCCCTCCTGGAGGGGCGCCTCGACGTGTCCGCCGTCTCGAGCATCGCCTACGCGCGCAACGCCGAGCGCCTGAGGCTCGTCCCCGTCGCGTCGATCACCGCCGACGGCGCGGTCGACTCGATCCGGCTGTTCTCGCGGGTGCCGTTCGACGAGGTCCGCACCGTCGCCGTGACGCCGCACAGCGCCACGTCGGTGGCGCTGCTGCGGGTGCTGATCGGCGCGGACGCCGCGCCGTTCGAGGTGCTCACCGAGGACCCGCGCGTCGCGCTGGGGCGGGTCGACGGGGTGCTGCTCATCGGCGACGAGGCCCTCGAGGGGTCGCGGGCGCCGTTCGCGCCGCACCGCACCGACCTCGGCGCCGTGTGGCGCGAGCGCACGGGGCACCCCATGGTCTTCGCCGTCTGGGCGGCGTCGGCCACCGCGGCCCGGGAGCGCCCCGAGGCCCTCGCCGAGCTGTCGGCCCTGCTCGCCCACGCCCGCACCGCGTACCTCGCCGACCCCGAGGCCGTGGTGCAGGCCGCCGCGGAGCGGTTCCCCTTCCCCGCCGCGTTCATCCGCCCGTACCTGCGGCGCCTGCGGTACGACTTCGGCGACGCCGAGCGGGCCGGGCTGGAGGAGTTCCTGCGCCGCGCGACCGCCAGCGGCGAGCTCGACGCCGTCCCCCGACTGGCCGCATAGGGCCCGCTAGGATCGACTGATGAGCACCCTCGCCCCCACCCGCATCGACGAGATCCTCGCCGGCCTCGATGACGGCGCGCGCCTCACCGACGAGGACGCCCTGACCCTGCTGGCCTCGCGCGACCTGGTCTCCGTCGGGGCGGCCGCCGCCCGCCGGCGCGACGCGGCGAGCGACCCCGGCGTCGTGACGTTCGTGATCGACCGGAACGTCAACTACACCAACTTCTGCATCACCGACTGCGACTTCTGCGCCTTCTACCGCAAGCCCATGGACCCCGAGGGCTACGTCCTCCCGAAGTCCGTGATCTTCCGGAAGATCGAGGAGACGCTCGACCTCGGCGGCACCGCGCTGCTGCTGCAGGGCGGCCACCACCCGAACCTGCGGATCGAGTGGTACGAGGACCTCTTCACCGACATCAAGTCGCGCTACCCCATCCACCTCCACGCGCTGTCGCCGTCCGAGATCCTCCACATCAGCAACGTCTCGCGGCTGACCCTGGACGAGACGATGGAGCGCCTGCGCGCCGCCGGACACGACTCCCTGCCCGGCGGGGGCGCCGAGATCCTGGTCGACCGCGTCCGCGACGTCATCGCGCCGCGCAAGACGACCAGCGACGAGTGGCTCGACGTGATGCGCGCCGCCCACCGCGCCGGCATGTCGACGACGGCGACGATGATGTACGGCACCGTCGACACCGTCGAGGACCGCATCGAGCACCTGCGACGGCTGCGCGAGGTGCAGGACGAGCACGGCGGCTTCCGGGCGTTCGTCTGCTGGAGCTACCAGTCGGGCGGGGGCAGCGCGCGCGGCGACGACCACCAGCACACCACCGCCGCCGACTACCTGATGATGCTCGCCGTCAGCCGCCTCTACCTCGACAACTTCCCGCACTTCCAGTCGTCGTGGGTCACCCAGGGCCTCCGGGTCGGGCAGCTCGCCCTCGAGTTCGGGTGCGACGACATGGGCTCGATCATGATCGAGGAGAACGTCGTCCGCGCGGCGGGCACCGCCTTCCGCCTCGACACCGACCGCATGGTCCGCGCCATCGAGGCGACCGGCCGGCGGGCGGTGCAGCGCGACACCCTCTACCGCGCCGTGAGGACCTTCTAGTGGCCCGCCCCGGGAAGGGACACTAGTGGCCGACCTCACCGTCGCCGACGCCCACCGCCTCTGGGCCGCGGGTGAGCTCGCGATCATCGACGTGCGCGAGGAGGCCGAGCACCAGGCCACCCACGTCCCCGGCGTCCCGCTGGTGCCGATGAGCGAGCTGCTCTCGCGCGTCGACGAGATCCCCGCCGACCTCCCGCTCGCGGTGCTGTGCCGCAGCGGGGCGCGGAGCGCGCAGGTCGCCGACTACCTCACCGCCGCCGGCGAGCACGGCGACGTCGCGAACGTGGAGGGCGGCATCATCGCGTGGGCCGCCGAGGGCCTGCCCTACGAGGGGGAGAGCCCGCGCTGACGGTGCTCGTCGCCCTCGCCGCGCTCACGGCGCTGGCCGCGGGGTGGACGGGGACGTGGTCGCCCTGCGGGTTGTCGATGGTCGACAGCCTCGCCGAGGCCGACGGCGGCCGCGGCGCGTGGGCGCGGGCCGCGTTCGGCGCGGGGGCCGTCGCCGGTGGCGTCGTGACGTTCGGCGGGCTGGCGCTGCTCGGCGCCGGCCTCCACGGGTCCGACGCGGCGGTCGCGGGCGCGGCGGCGGTCGCGGCGGTCGCGGCGGCGATGGACGCGCTCGGCGTCGGGGTCGTGCCGCGGATCCGCCGCCAGGTGCCGGAGCGGTGGCGGCGCACGATGGCCCTGCCGGCCGCGGCGGCCCTGTACGGCGGGCTGCTCGGCCTCGGGTTCACGACGTTCGTGATGACGTGGGCGGTGTGGGCCCTCGCGGCGGTCTGCCTGCTGCTCGGCGACCCCCTCGTCGGGGTGGCCGTCGGCGTCGCCTTCGGGGCGGGGAGGGCGGTGCCCGTCGTCGCGCTGTCCGCCCGGCGGTCCGGCGCCGGCGGCGACGTGCTGGAGCGGATGATCTCCGGGCCCCGTCCGCTGACGCGGGCCCGGCGTGCCGACGCGACGCTGCTCGCCGGCCTGGCGCTCGCGATCGCCGTCGCGGCGATCGCCTGAGCGCCTAGAAGTCCATCGGCTCGATGCGGTCGGTGCGGAGCGCCTCGATCAGCCGCTCGACGTCGGCCTCCATGTTGGAGCGCGCGAAGTTGCGGAGGCTGACGAGCAGGTCCTCGGTGCCGTCGTTCAGGGCGTCGTCGAACAGCTCGACCTCGTCCTGGCTGTAGTCACCGGTCTGCCGCCACTCGCAGTTCGGGCAGCGCCGCTCGATGCGCCACGAGTCGCCGGAGCGCTCCTCCCAGCTGACGGGGTACACGAGGTCGGACTCGCACGAGGGGCAGACGTGGAGCTCGGTGACCGGGCCCTCGCCGCCGTGCAGGATCGTGTCGAGGTCGTCGTCGGCGTCGGTGTCGTGGACGTCCACGTTCCCGCCGAGGTTCTCCGCCTCGGTGCCCGCGGGCTCCGAGAAGTAGACGATCTCGATGACCTTCCCCCCGGGGAGGGCGATCTTCTTCGTGCGGTAGCCCTTCATGGCTGTATCCGTCTTTCGGGCGCGCAACCGGCCGCCGTCCCTGGCCGCCGCTGCTCGGGTTGCAGTGCCGGTGGTATCGGCTCGCGTGAGGTGGACTTGAGACGCCCGGAGCACCGCCGGGCACGCGCCGTCAGACGGGGCTGAGCGCGGCCTCCGCGACCCGGTCGGCCTCGTACGAGGACCGCACCAGGGGGCCCGCCTCGACGTGCGCGAGGCCCGCCTCGCGGCCGGTCTCGGCGATCGCCGGGTACTCCGCCGGGGCGTAGTACCGGATCACCGGGAGGTGGGCGGGGGACGGCCGCAGGTACTGGCCGACGGTGACGGGGCCGCAGCCGACGGCGGCGAGGTCGGAGAGCACCGTCGCGATCTCGGGGAGGGTCTCCCCGAGGCCGACCATGATGCCGCTCTTGGTCACCACCCCGGCGGCCGCCGAGCGGGCGAGCAGCTCGAGGGTGCGTTCGTACCGCGCGCCGGGACGCACGCGCGAGTAGAGCCGCGGCACCGTCTCGGTGTTGTGGTTCAGCACGTCGGGCGCGGCCTCGATGATCGTCGCGAGGGCGTCCCAGTCGCCCCGCAGGTCGGGGATGAGCACCTCGACCTTGCAGTCGGGGTTGCGGTCGCGGATCGCCGCGATCGTCCGCGCGAAGTGCGCGGCGCCGCCGTCGGGCTGGTCGTCGCGGGCGACGGCCGTCACGACGACGAATCGCAGGCCCATCTGGGCGGCGGCCTCGGCGACGCGGGCGGGCTCGTCGGGGTCGGGCGGGCCGAGCGGCCGGGCGGTGGCGACGTTGCAGAAGCGGCATCCGCGGGTGCAGTTGGCGCCCGCGATCATGAAGGTGGCGGTCCCCCGCGACCAGCACTGGCCGATGTTCGGGCAGGCGGCCTCCTCGCAGACGGTGACGAGCGCCGACTGGCGCATCAGCGCCTTCGTCTCGACGAAGCCGCCGGAGAGGGGGTTCTTGGCGATCACCCACCGCGGCAGGCGGCGGCGGTCGCAGAGCTGGGCGAGCTCCGCCGGCGTCACGTCGACGAGCGCGAGGTCGTCGACGGGGCCGTCGCCGATCAGCTCGCCCCCGAGCAGGACGTCGGGGATGTGGCCCTCCGCGCGGGCCGCCGCGACGGCGTCGCGGGTGGGGCCGCCGGGGACGTCGTCAACCCGGAAGCCGCGTGCGCTCGCCATGCCCCGAGGGTAGCGGACCGGTGGCGGGCGCGACCGACCGGTACGCTGCCGCCGTGGTCCTCTCCGATCGCACCATCCGCGAAGAGATCGCCGCCGGCCGGCTGGTGATCGAGCCGTTCGACGACACCCTGCTGCAGCCGTCGTCGGTGGACGTCCGCGTGGCGGGGGAGTTCCGGGTGTTCCACAACAACCGGCGCGCCTACATCGACGTGAAGGACGCGAACGACGACCTCACCGAGGTCGTCGCGATCCCCGACGGCGAGGCGTTCATCCTCCACCCCGGCGAGTTCGTGCTCGGCTCGACGCAGGAGCGGGTCGCCCTGCCGGACGACCTGGTCGCGCGACTCGAGGGGAAGTCGAGCCTCGGGCGGCTGGGACTCCTGATCCACTCGACCGCGGGGTACATCGACCCGGGCTTCGACGGCACCATCACGCTGGAGCTGTCGAACGTCGCGCGGCTGCCCATCTCGATCTACCCGGGCATGCCGATCGGCCAGATCTCGTTCCTGCAGATGACGACGCCGGTCGACCGGCCCTACCGGGGCAAGTACCAGGGGCAGAGCGGGCCGACGGCGAGCTCGTACCACCGGGAGTTCGACACCCCCCGCTGAGCGGTCAGCGCCCGGAGCGGCCCGCGGGCGTCAGCCACGCGTGGGCGAGCAGGCCGCCGACCAGGGCGGCGGCGAGGGCCCAGGCGGCCGCGATGACGGCGTCGCGACCCGACCCCGGCAGGAACGCGGGGGCGTCGGGGCCGCCGAGGGCGTCGATGACCCGTGCGATCACGACGAAGCAGGCGTGGATGACGTAGGCCGCGACGCCGGCGGCGAGGGCGTGCAGGGGACGCCGCGCGTCGGCGCGCACGCCGGCGAGGAACCCCCCCACCCCGAACGTCAGCGCCGCCGCCGCGAGCCGCAGCGGCCAGTCGCGGCCGGAGCCGGCCATGAGGCCGATGGAGGCGACGAGACCCCCCCACGCGACCGGGATGGGATCGATCCGCGCGGTCGGACGGAGGGCGAGGGGCGCCACCTGCTCCATGCTACCCTCCGACGGGAAACGGCCCGGACGCACCCCCTCTTCCAAGGACGGCCGAACGTGGACTTCTCCCCCATCCAGCTCCTCATCGTGCTGGCGATCATCCTCCTGGTCTTCGGCGCGAAGAAGCTCCCGGAGATCGGTCGGAACCTGGGTTCCGGCGCACGTGAGTTCAAGGACGGGATCACCGGCGCCTCGGACCACACGGACGGCGACGCGATCAGCGGGCCGCCCAAGCGGGAGGACGAGAAGGTCGGCTGAGCCGGCGCGGGACCGCGTCTGGAGGGCCGCCTGGGTCCTCCCGGTCGCGAGCGGCCCCGTCCGTGACGGGGCCGTCGCCGTGCGCGACGGGCGCATCGTGCGCGTGGGCCCCGCCGTGGAGGTGATCGCGGCCGCCCCCGACGCCGAGGTGACGGACCTCGGGCACGACGTCCTGATGCCCGGGCTGGTCGATGCGCACTGCCACCTCGAGTGGAGCCTCCTCGAGGGGCTGCTGCACCCCGCCGACTTCGCGGCGTGGCTGGGACGCCTGCTGCCGATGCGGGTGCGGATGACGCCCGCCGACCACGTCGCCGGCGCCCGCCTCGGCGCCATGCGGTCGCTGCGGGCCGGCACGACGACGCTGTCCGACTCGGGGCCGACGGGTGCCGGGGCCGGCGCCCTCGCGGCGAGCGGCCAGCGCGGCGTGGTGCACCTGGAGGCGTTCGGGCGCGACGAGGGCCGGGCGGCGACGGAGGCGGCGGCGGCCCTGTCGGCGCGGCTGGCGGAGCTCGACGACGCGGGCGGGCCGCGGGTGCGGGCCGGGGTGTCCCCCCACGCCCCGTACACCGTCGGCCCGGACCTGTGGCGGGCGTTGCGGGCCCGCGCCGACCTCGAGGGCCGGGGGTGGGCGACCCACCTCGCGGAGTCCCGTCACGAGCTCCCCGCGATCCGCGACGGCGCGGGGCCCCTCGCCGACCTCTTCGCCGCGGCCGAGCTGGTGCCGGGCCGCTGGGGCGGCGGGCCGGACGACGGCGTCGTCGCCCGCCTCGACGCGACGGGCGCGCTCACCCCCGGGCTGCTCGCGGCGCACTGCGTGGAGCTGGGGGGCGACGACCCGGCCCTCCTCGCGGCGCGGGGCGTCGCCGTCGCGCACTGCCCCCGCTCGAACGCCCACCTGCGGTGCGGCCGCGCACCCCTGGAGGACCTCCGCGACGCCGGGGTGGTGGTGGGGCTCGGCACGGACAGCCCCGCGAGTGGCGGCGACTACGACCTGCGTGCCGAGGCGCGGGCGTGCCGGGTCGCGCACGCGGGCGTCCACGACGTCGGCGACGCCGACCTGCTCGACATGATCACGCGGGGGGGCGCCGCGGCGCTCGGCATGGAGGGCGAGGTGGGGGCGCTCGTCCCGGGCGCCCACGCCGACCTGCTGGTGCTCGCCCCGGCGGGCCGGGGCGGCGACGACCCGGTCGCGGTGGCCCTGGACGCGGCGACGACGGTCCGGTCGGTGGTCGTCGGGGGCGAGGTCGTCGTCCACGAGGGGCATCCGACCCGGCTCGACCACGACGAGATCCTCGCCGGTGCGCGCGATGCGCGCGCGCGGCTCTGCTAGCGTCGCTCGCCGTGCTCCTCGACCAGAAGCGGACCAAGCGGATGGTGCAGGTGGTCGCGATCATCACGTCGATCGCGTTCGCCGGCGTCATCTTCATCGTCCTGGGCCTGATCCTCTTCGGCGGGGGCGGCAACACCGTCGCCGACGACGAGCTCTCGGACGCGCGGGCGCTGGTGGAGGAGCGGCCGAACGACGCCGACGCGTGGGAGCGGCTGTCCGCCGCGCAGGCGGCGGAGGAGATCGGCCAGACGACCGAGGCCGTCGCGTCGGCGCGCCGGGCCGTCGAGCTCGACCCCCGCAGCTACCGACGCCTGCAGAGCCTCATCGCCCTCCAGATCCGCACGGGCGACACGGAGGGGGCGATCACGTCGCTCCAGACGTACACGGCGGCGAACCCGCGGCGCGAGCCGGAGGCGTTCCTCCAGCTCGGGCAGATCGCCGAGGAGGCGGGGCGGACGCAGCTCGCCGAGCTGTCGTACCAGACGTTCCTGCGCCTCGCGCCGGACGACACCACCGCCGAGGAGGTCCGTGCGCGCCTCCAGGCCCTCCGCACCGGCGGGACCGCCACCGCTCCCTAGACCATCGGACGGTGGGACCCCCGCGAGCCTTTGCTAGGCTCCTCCGCGGGCCGTTAGCTTAGTTGGTAGAGCAGGGGACTCTTAATCCCAAGGTCGAAGGTTCGAATCCTTCACGGCCCACTTCCCGAAGGCCCGCTCATCGAGCGGGCCTTCGGCGTTCGGTGGCGGACATCCGCGCGGTGGGTGGTCTCCGCGGCCGAGGCGTACCGGGCCGCCGCGCGGATCAGGCCGCCACCGGCTCGCCGAGCGGGAGCACGATCGGCATCGGACCGCCGATGACGAAGACCTGCGGGCCGCCCTCGCCCAGGGGCTCCTCGAACGTGCCGATGTTCACCGAGCCGGCGAAGGTCCCGAGCACGCGCAGGATGCCGTCACCGGTGTTCGTGATGTCGTGGCGCACCATCGCCGGCACCACCACCACCTGGCCGGCCTGGACGGGCGCCGTCTCCTCGCCGACGAGCCCCTCGCCCCGGCCCTCGAGGATGACGAGGAACTCCTCCGCGGTGTCGGTGTGGACGCCGACGTGCGCGCCCGGCTCGAGCTCGAAGTAGACGCACGCGCTCGCGGCCGTGCCGGTCGCGCTCGAGATGGGGAACGCCACCTTCAGCCGCCGCGCGGGGTCCGTCGGCGACTCGATCTCGAGCAGGTCGACGGCGGTGAGGTCGATGGCCTGGATCATGGTCTGCCTCCTCAGATAATTGCACATGTGTGTGCAGTCATTTGGTGTGGCGACCTTACGACGGGCCGTGCGCGTCGTCAAGAGTTCGGGTACACTTGTGTGCAATGACGACGACCTCACCCGGCGCGCGGGAGCGCAACCGCCTGCGGACGCGGCAGAGGATCGTCGAGGCGGCCGCCGAGCTGCACACGACGGTCGGCCCTGCGCGGACCACGATCATGGGCATCGCCGAGCGCGCCGGCGTGCAGCGGCACACCGTCTACGCGCACTTCCCCGACGAGACCGCGCTCTTCCGGGCGTGCACCACCCACTGGTTCGCCCTGAACCCGCCGCCCGATCACGAGCACTGGGCCGCGATCGAGGACGTCGAGGACCGGGTCATCGCGGCGCTCGAGGACGTCTACGCCTACTGGGAGCGCACCGCCGACGACCTGATCCCGGTGATGGCCGACGCCGGGAGGGTCGAGGCGATGGATGAGGCGCTCGACTTCTGGGCCGAGCGCATCGGCGCCTGGGTGGATGCCGTCGCCGGGGGCCTGCGACTCCGCGGGCGGCGGCGGACCCGGTCGCGGGCCGCGCTGCGCCACGCGCTGGCGCTCGAGACCTGGCGCTCCCTGACCGTCGCGGGCGAGCTCACCCGGCCCGAGGCGGTGCGGCTCATGGCGGCCTTCGTCCGCCTCGCGATGGAGCCGGACGGGCGGCGCGCCGTCTGAGCCGCACGTCGGGGGCGACCACCCGGTCGTACGGGGGCCGACGTCCCGGCCCAGGGCGGCACGAGGACACCCGGGACGGTCGGCGCCTCCCGTCCCGGGCGAGCGACGCCACCAGCACGACGGCCGCGGCGGCGAGGATCGACCACCAGATCGTGGCGCTCCGCGCCCAGGCCTCCTCGCCCTCCCAGAGGGGGAAGAAGGGGAGCCGGTCGGGCATCGGCCGCACCAGCGCGAGCATCGCGACCACCGCGAGGACGGCCGGGGCGAGCACCAGGCCCGGCGTGGCGACCCCCGCCGCGCGCCTGGTCGTCGCCACCGCAACACCGGCGAGGATGGCCGCGAGGCCCTGCAGGACGAAGAGGGCCGCGTGGTCCGGCAGGCGGTCGCCCGCGACGACGACGGACGCCGTCCAGACCACGGCGAGCGGCACGACCGCCGCCGACCTGGCCGCCGTCCGCCACGCCAGCCCCCGTGGCAGCGAATCGACGACCGCCGCGGCCGGCTCGTCCATGCTCCACGCCGCTGCGGCCGCCAGCAGCCCGACCGCGGTGCCCTGCAGCGGCCACACGACGTCGGGCCAGGCGGCCGTCAGCGCCATCAGGCACGGGATGACCAGGCCGCACGCCGCGACCAGCCGCCACGGGACCGCCCGCAGCACGTACCGCGGCATCAGGCCGGCGTCAGCGGGTTGACGAGGATCTCCGGGATGCCGGTCCACATCGCGAGCAGGCAGGCGGCGACGGAGACCGCGAGGACCACGCCACCCGCGAGCAGGAGCGGCCGGCGGGGGCGTTCGCGGTCGTGGAGCAACGCGAGGATCAGCCCGAGGGCGCTGAGGCAGGCGACATGCAGGACCCACCACTGCGGCGACCCCGGGAAGACCACCATCTGGTCGGCCCCCCACCCCTCCGCGCCGAACGGGCCGCCCCAGTAGGTCCAGGGCATGACGACGCGCACGCGGACCAGCGGCTCGAACAGGCCCTGCATCACGATCGTCGTCGCGATGACGGCGATGACGGCCACCGCGGGCGCGGCGCGGCCCGTGGTCCAGCGGGCGACCAGCAGACCGAGAAGCGGCCCACCGACGCACGCGAGGGGACCGAGGCCGAAGAGGACCGCCGCGACCCAGCCCACCTCGTCGGCTTCGCCGAACGGGAACCCGTCCGCCGGGGGCGGCGAGGCCTCGTAGGTGACGAGGGCCCACACCCACCATGCGAGGCCGGCCGCGAAGGGCACGCAGACGGCGGACGCGAGCGCCACCGTGCGGCTGCGCTCCCCGACCGGCACCGCCCCGGCGGCGCGGGCCGCCGCGTCGGACCGGCGGGTGAGCGACCACATGACGACGATCCCGAGCAGGCCGATCGCGCCGGCGGGGACGATGGCGTGGAAGACCGACGACGTCCGGACGTCGGGGCCGTCGATGCAGGCCAGCGCCACGACCACGACCCCGAGCAGGAAGAGCGGGTGGGTCGCGTACCGGCGCGCCTCGAGGAGGGCGAGGGGCCGGAGCGTGGCGGTCGCCGAGCGCGCCGGCGCCCGCGGGACGCCGGTGGCGAGCGTGCTCATGCCGCGACCGCCACCCGGTCGGCGGCCCGCCGGCCCACCATCAGCAGGTAGGCGTCCTCGACCGACGGTTCCGCGGGGACGGCGTCCGGCCCGGGGTGGCCGCCGATCGAGCGGATCCGGCCGGTCCCGGTGCGCCAGGACACGGCGGCCCCGGGCACCTCCCGGTCGGCGAGCCACACCGAGCCGGCGGCGGCGCCGACGAAGTCGCTGACGGTCCCGTCGAAGCGCACCCGGCCCTCGGCGAGGACCACGACGCGCTCGCAGAGGGCCGCGACGTCCTCGGTCTGGTGGGTCGACAGCAGTACCGCCCCGACGGCCCCCCGAGCGGACAGCACCGCCCGCAGGCTGGCGCGCCGCTCGGGGTCGAGGCCGGTCGTCGGCTCGTCGAGGATCAGCAGGTCCGGGTCGCCGATGAAGGCCTGGCCGAGGGCGAGGCGGCGGCGCTGCCCGCCCGACAGCGTCCGAACCCGGGCCGACGCGCGCCCCCCGAGGTCGACGAGGTCGAGGACGCGCCGCACCTCGGCGTGGCGGGCGGCCGTGTCGCTCCACTCCTTCAGCACCGCGATGTAGTCGAGGAACGTGAAGGCCGTCATCCCCCTCGGGAAGGCGAGCTCCTGCGGCAGGTAGCCGATCACCCGGCGCACCCGCGTGCGCGCCGCCAGCGGGCCCGTCGCCTCGTCGCCGAGCACGTGGATGCTCCCTGCGTCGGGCGGCTCGACGGTCGCCAGCGCGCGGATCAGGGTGGTCTTGCCGGCGCCGTTCGGGCCGAGCAGTCCGGTGACGCCCGCCTCCAGGGTCAGGCTGACGGCGTCGAGGGCGGTGACGGCCCCGAACCTCCTGGTGACCCCGTCGATCGTGACGAGGGGCGGTGCGGTCATCGGTGTCCTCCGGGTGCGGTGGTCAGGCGGACGGCGAGCGCCACGGCGCCGGCGCCGGCGAGGGTCAGGTAGACGGGCACGAGCCGGGGGTCGACAGCGGCGGCGGCCTCGTCGGCGCGGTGGGCCACGGCGACGACGACGACCCAGATCGCCCCGGCGGACGTGCCGGCGGCCGCCGGACTCCACGCCGTCATGACCAGGAGGCTGAACAGGGTCAGGGCGAGGGACGGCAGCAGCCACGCGAACGCGAGGGATCCGATCGGCGGCACGGAGACCCCGAGGGCCACCACGACGGGGACGCTCGTCACGCAGACGGCCCCGGCGCGGACCAGCGCCACACGGGCCTTCGAGTAGGGCGTCGCGGCGGTCAGGTCGTCGAGGGGGTCGAAGGAGGCGAACGACGCGACGACGCCCATGACGGGCACGAGCGGGGCCACCAGCAGGTAGAGCGCCCGCCCGCCCGCCGCGTTGCTAAGGGCGGCGAGGGCGGCGAACGCCACCACGGCGATCACCGCGAGCGTCCACGAGCCGTCGAGGGCGCGGGCGGCGCGCAGCAGCACCACGTCGGCGTCGGAGAGACCGAACCGGCGTAGGAGCCGCAGCGCGGGCGACGGCCGGGGCGTCGCGATCTCGGCGACGACCCGGGCCCAGGCCGGCGCGAGGTCCCCCGCCGGGGAGAGGTGCGCGAGGCGCTCCCGGCACGCCGCGCACGAGATCAGGTGGGCCTCGACCGACGCGGCCGCGGAGAGGTCGGCGGCGCCGTCGAGGTAGCGCCCGAGAAGGGCCGCGTCGGCGTGCCAGGCGGTGGTGCTCACGCCCCACCTCCCGCGGTCACGAGGGCGGTGCGCATCTCGGCCTTCGCCCGGCGCAGGCGGCCCTTCAGGGTCCCCTGCGGGATGCCGAGCAGGCGGGCGGCCTCACGCGTCGTGAGGCCGTCGAGGACCGTGGCCTGCACCACCGCCCGGAGCTCGGGCGACAGGCGCCCGAGCGCGGACCCGAGGTCGCCGTGCTCGACGCCGAGCAGCACCTCCTCCTCCGCGCTGGCGAGCGGGGTGGCGTGGGCGTCGAGGTCGGCGGCGCCGAACGGCGTCGGGGCCTCGTGACGGCGCAACCGGTCGACCAGGCGGCGCACGGCGATGCCCCACAGCCACGCGGCCGGCTCGCCGTCGGAGCGGAACCGCCGCGCGCCGCGCCACACCGCGACGAACGTGTCGGAGAGCACGTCGGCCACCACTTCCTCGTCGTTGCAGCGGCGACGCAGCCGCGCCGCGATCCACGGGCCGTGGCGGTCGAAGAGGACGCGCAGCGCCCCCTCGTCGCCGGCGGCGACCGCGCGCAGCAGCACGGCGTCGTCGGAATTGCGGTTCACGTTCACACCTGCTCTGTCGCGGCGAGCAGGGCGATCGGATCACGGATGGTGGGGCGGATGCACCCCCGTCGTGCCACGGGGCGCGCCGGGGGCGCGGGGAACCGCCACGCGGCGGGGGACGCCTCCGGCGGCGGACGTGGAGCCGCCTGGTGGCGCGAGCCGCGCAGGAAGCGACCGGGGCGCGCCGGGCACCCGAGCCGTCCCGTCGGCGGTCGCCTCGGGGTCCTTCTCGGGTCCGTGCATCGTGAGCCTCCTCGGGTCGGTGCCCGGGATCCGTCCCGGACGGACCGCTCCCGACTCCCGCGGCGTGTGGCTTTCCCGCATCCGCGACCGGGCGGGACCGGTGGCGCGAGGGGCCGGGCGGGTCCACCGTCACCCAGATGACGACTGCTCCGCGCACTCCGCAACGGGACGGCCTGCGGCCGGCGGAGGTCCACATCGCGCCGCGCCGGCTGGCGCGCCTCGGGGACCTCCTCGATCCGGAGGGTTTCGCGCTCTCCTGCGAGCGACTGCGGTCCGCGGCGGATCTGGTGCGGGGACGGGTCGTCTGGCATGTCAACTCGACCGCCCGCGGTGGCGGGGTCGCCGAGATGATGGGGTCGCTGATCGGCTACTCCCGCGACGCCGGCGCCGACGCCCGCTGGCTGGTGATCGCCGGCACCCCCGACTTCTTCGCCGTCACGAAGCGGCTGCACAACATGCTGCACGGGGACCCCGGCGACGCCGGTGGCCTGGGTGCGGCCGAGCGGCGGGTCTACGAGGGCGTGCTGCGCGAGAACGCCGTCGAGCTGGCGGCCGTCGTCCGGCCCGGTGACGTGGTGGTGCTGCACGACCCGCAGACGGCGGGGCTGATACCCGCGATGCGGCGCCGCGGCGCGATCGTCGTGTGGCGATGCCACATTGGCAGCGAGCGCCTCGACGACCCGCGGGTCTCCGAGGCGTGGGCGTTCCTCGAGCGGTACCTGCCGGGGGCCCACGCCGCCGTCTTCACGCGCGAGGCGTACGTCCCGGCCTGCTGCCGGGCCGGGCGGGTGGCCGTCATCCAGCCGTCGATCGACCCGTTCTCACCGAAGAACCAGGACCTCGCCCCCGCCGTCGTGCGTGCGATCCTCGTCGACACGGGCCTCGTGGAGGGCCCCGACGGCGAGTCGCCCGTGTTCGTGCGCGACGACGGCGCGCCCGGCCGGGTGGACCGGGGCGCCGACATCCTTCGCGTCGGGCGCGCGCCGGGGTGGGAGACCCCGCTCGTCGTGCAGGTCTCCCGCTGGGACCGCCTCAAGGACCCCGCCGGGGTGATGGCGGGCTTCGCCCGCCTCGACGCGGCCGACGCCGCGGGGGCCCATCTCGTGCTGGCCGGCCCGGCGGTCACCGCGGTCGCCGACGACCCCGAGGCCCCGGAGGTGCTCGGCGAGGTCACCCGGGCCTGGCGTGCGCTCCCCCACGACACGCGCCGGCGCGTGCAGCTCGTCGCGCTCCCGATGGCGGACCCCGGGGAGAACGCCGCGATCGTCAACGCGCTCCAGCGTCACGCGACGGTGGTCGTGCAGAAGAGCATCGAGGAGGGCTTCGGCCTGACGGTCACCGAGGCGATGTGGAAGGGGCGCCCGGTCGTCGCGAGCGCGGTGGGGGGCATCACCGAGCAGATCCGCGACAACCGCGACGGCCTCCTGGTGCCCGACCCGCGCGACCTCGACGGGTTCGCCGGCGTCCTCCGCGGCCTGCTCGCGGATCCCGCCCAGCAGCGCCGACTCGGCGTCGCGGCCCGCGAGCGCGTCCTCTCGCGGTTCCTCCCCATCCGCCACCTCACCGACTACGCGCGGCTGATCGGGGATCTGATCACCGATCACGGCTCGGCGCACCGGCCGGATCGCCCCGCCCGCCCTCCGCGCGCCATCCGCACCGGCACCACCACCGGGACGGCGTCGACGGGGTGACGGCGCCCGGGGCGCGTGACGGCGCGGCGCGACCCCGGGGTCGCGCCGCGCGCCGCGGTCAGGCCAGGGTGATCGTGTCGTCCAGGTAGACGTCCTGGACGGCGTTCAGCAGCGCCGCGCCGTCGGCGAAGGGGCGCTGGAAGGCCTTGCGGCCCGAGATGAGGCCGGCGCCGCCGGCGCGCTTGTTGACGACGGCGGTGCGGACGGCCTCCGCCAGGTCGCTGTCGCCTGCGGAGGCGCCACCCGAGTTGATCAGCGGGATCCGGCCCATGTAGCAGTTCGCCACCTGGTACCGGGTCTGGTCGATCGGGTTGTCGCTCATCAGCTCCGAGTAGACCCTCGGGTGCGTCTTGCCGAACTTCAGGTCGGTGAAGCCGGGGGCCGCCGTCTCGGGGAGCTTCTGCTTGATGATGTCCGCCTCGATCGTCACGCCGAGGTGGTTCGCCTGGCTCGTGAGGTCCGCGGCGACGTGGTAGTCGGGGCCGCCGTCCTTCGGGCTGAACGCCGAGTTCCGCATGTAGCACCACAGGACCGTCGCCATCCCCAGCTCGTGGGCGGCGGCGAACGCCTGGGAGACCTCGACGATCTGGCGCTTCGACTCCGGCGAGCCGAAGTAGATCGTCGCGCCGACCGCGACCGCGCCGAGCTCCCACGCCTGCTTCACCGACGCGAACATGATCTGGTCGTAGGCGTTCGGGTACGACAGGAACTCGTTGTGGTTGATCTTCAGCATGAACGGGATGCGGTGGGCGTAGCGCCGCGACGCGATCCCGAGCGTGCCGAGCGTGCTCGCGACGGCGTTGCAGCCACCCTCGATCGCGAGCTCCACGATCCGGACCGGGTCGAAGAACTCGGGGTTCGGCGCGAACGACGCCGCCGCCGAGTGCTCGATGCCCTGGTCGACCGGGAGGATCGAGACGTAGCCGGTGCCGCCGAGGCGACCGTGGTCGAACAGCGTCTGCAGCGAACGCAGCACCGGGACCGGGCGGTCCGAGCCGGTCATGACGTCATCGACCCAGGTGGGCCCCGGAGCCGTGATGCGGTCCCGCGGGATCGTCTCGCAGGTGTGGGTGAGGAGGGCCTCGCCCTCGTCGCCCAGCAGCTCCTCGATCGACCTGCCTGCCGTCGTCGCCACGGAAGTCCTCCTCGAATCGTTCACGCCCCGATGGGACACAGCCTAGTGGCTCGCCCGCGCGGCGCGGCGCGGGCCGCGAGGGACGAAACGGGGTGGCGATCCTGACAGACGCCCGCGCGAACCCGGCTACGATCGGCGTGTGCAGGACATCAGCGCCCTGAGCTACCCGGTGGCCTTCGCGGCGGGGTTCGTCTCGTTCGCGTCGCCCTGCGTGCTGGCCGTCGTCCCCGGCTACCTGACGTTCATCTCGGGGGTCTCGTTCGACGAGCTCGGGTCGCGCACCCGCGACGTCCTCGTGCCGACGGCGGCGTTCGTGTTCGGGTTCTCCCTCATGTTCACCGCCTACGGCGCGGGCGCCGGGCTGATCGGCTACTCGCTGACCGAGGACCAGGAGACGCTGAACCTGGTGGCCGGGATCCTCCTCATCGCGATGGGGATCGCCATGGTGGCGCTGCCGCGCCTCGGGCTGATGCAGACGGAGCGGCGCTTCACGATGGCGCAGCGCCCGACGACGCTGGTCGGGGCGTCCCTCGTGGGGGCGGCGTTCGCGGTGGGGTGGACGCCCTGCATCGGGCCGATCCTCGCGAGCATCCTCAGCTACGCCGCCCCGACGGGCTCCCCCGGCATCGGCGCGAGCCTCCTCTTCACCTACTCGCTCGGCCTCGGGATACCGTTCCTGCTCTCGGGTCTCTTCGTGACCCGGGCGATGGCGGCGTTCCGCTGGATGCGGGACCGGTGGCGCGTCGTCAACGCGACGGCGGCCGGCCTGTTCATCGTCATCGGGTTCCTCGTCGCGACCGGGAGGTTCGAGATCATCACCCAGCGTCTCGCCGGAGTGGGGTTCACGGGCATTTGAGGATCGTGTCGATCGTCGGCAACCGGCCCCAGTTCGTGAAGGCCGCGCCGCTCAGCCGCGCCCTGCGCACCCGCGTCGACGAGGTCCTCGTCCACAGCGGCCAGCACTACGACCCCGAGCTCGCCGACCTCATCTTCGACGAGCTGGACATCCCCGCCCCCGACCACGCCCTCGGCGTCGGTCCCGGCAGCCCCCTCGCGCAGCTCGCCGTGATGTGCGAGCGCCTCGAGCCGCTGCTCGTCGCCGAGGCGCCCGACATGGTGCTCGTCTACGGCGACACCACCACCACCCTCGCGGGGGCGCTCGCGGCGGCGAAGCTCGACATCCCCCTCGGCCACGTCGAGGCGGGACTCCGGTCGTTCGACCGGTCGATGCCGGAGGAGCAGAACCGCGTCGTCACCGACCACCTCTCCGCCCTGCTGCTCTGCCCGACCGACACCGCCGTCGCCAACCTCGCCCGCGAGGGGCTGACCCGCGGCGTCCACCAGGTGGGCGACGTCATGCTCGACGCGAGCCGCATGTTCGCCCCGGTGGCGGGGGCGCGCCCCGGTCCCGCGGCGCTCGGACTGGACCCCGGCGGGTACCTGCTCGTCACGATCCACCGCGCGGCCGCGACCGACACCCCCGAGGCCCTCCGGGCGATGGTCGACGTGCTCACCGCCATCGAGGAGCCCGCCGTGTTCCCCGTGCACCCCCGCACCCGGCACAAGCTCGAGGCCGGGGGGCTGTGGGACGAGGTCGCCGCCCACCCCACCCTGCGCCTCTCCCCGCCCGTCGGGTACCTCGACTTCACCGCCCTGCTCATCGGCGCCCGCGCCGTCGTGACCGACTCGGGCGGGGTGCAGAAGGAGGCCTACTTCCAGGGCGTCCCGTGCGTCACCCTGCGCGACGGGACGGAGTGGGTCGAGACCGTCGAGGGGGGCTTCAACACCCTCACGGGGATGGACCCCGGCCGCGTCCGCGCCGCCCTCGCGGACCTGTCGATGCCCGCCGAGCGGCCCCCGTACTACGGCGACGGGCGCGCCGCGGAGCGGATCGCCGAGGCCGTCGTCGCCCACGGCGCCTGAGCGGCCCCTTACCACCCGGTCGGGGCCGGCGCTCTATACCTTCGTCCAGCGGCGACCGGTCGCCAGGGGCGGGCGACCGGCATAGAATCCGCCGGTATCTCCCGGGTGGGATCCGTCCCGGGACCACGCAGCGACAAGGTGACGCGGTGACCGTGCAGACCTCCCGAACGACCACCCGACGCAGGTTCCGGACGATGGCGGCCCTCGCCGGCATCGGATGCCTCGCCTTCGCGGCCTCCGCCCTCGGGGTGACCGAGCCGCCGGGCGTCGGCACGTCGTCGCCGCGCAACCAGACCGCGCCGTGGGTGTTCAACTGGGGCACGCCGGAGCCCGCCGACGGCGAGTCGATCGTGGGCTACGTCGGCGGGGCCACCGCCGACCCCGGCGCCACCCCCGCGACCCCGGTCACCCCCGGCGGCACCGTCGCCGTCGCGGAGAGCGACCGCTACTTCCGCGTCGCCGCGCTGCTCGACGGCGGCGCCATCGGCCCGTACGCGACCCTGCCGATCCTGCCGGACTACACCGCCCCGACCGTCAGCGCCGTCCTGTCCGGCACGCCGAACGCCGCGGGCTGGTACCGGTCGCTCACGATCGACGTCACCTGCTCGGACGAGGGCGGCGGCCCCGTCAGCTGTCCCGACGTGACCTGGAGCGAGGACGGCGCGTTCGGCGCCGGGGCCCGCTCGGTCAGCGCGGTCGACGCGGCCGGCAACTCCGCGTCCTTCCCGCTCCCCGCCTTCAACTTCGACGCGACGCGGCCGAACCCGGGTGCGCCGACCACCTACGGCCAGCCGCTCTCGCCCGGCCCGCAGGCCCTCGTCGCCGAGGAGCCCCTCTTCAGCTGGACCCGCGGCCTCGACGAGCGCTCCGGCATCGCCCGCTACGAGCTGCAGTGGCGCCTGCTCGACGAGGACGACTGGACGACGATGAACGACGACGTGGCGAACCCCGCCGTCGGCGACCCGTCCGGCCGGCGCGCCGCCTCGACCCCCGACCTGCCGGTGCGGACCGCCTTCGAGTGGCGCGTCGTGACCTTCGACGTCGCCGGCAACTCGCGGGCCTCGAACCGCCAGACGCTGACGATCGACCCGACCGTCCCCGCCGCGCCGACGATCACCGGCGGCCCGGCCGCGCCGACGAAGGTCTCGTCGCCGACCTTCTCCTGGAACGGCACGGAGCAGACCTACCTCTGGGACGTCACCCTCGCCGGCGCGCAGAACCCGCTGCGCCTGGGCGGCGGCCCCGCCACCGAGGCCACGATCCAGAACCTCCCCGACGGCGACTACACCTTCCGCGTCTCCCAGGTGACGCAGGCCGGGCGCGAGAGCGCCGAGGCGACCCGCTCCTTCAAGGTCGACACGACGCCCCCGCCGCCGCCCGGGATCCTGGTCCGCCCGCCGTTCCCGGCTATCTCGGAGCCCGTCTTCACGTGGGAGACCGAGGCCGGCGCCTACTCGCGCTGGGTCGTCCTCGACGCCGCCGGCAACGCCGTCATCCCCGTCAGCGACACCCCGGCGACGAGCGTGACGCTGCCGACGTTCCCCGACGGCGCCTACAGCTTCCAGCTCCAGCAGATCGACGCCGCCGGCAACGTGTCGGCCCCGGCCGTCGAGCCGTTCACGATGCTCGCCCCGCTGACGCCGGCGCCCGCGCCGTCCAGCGGCAACATCACGGTGCTGCCCCGCCAGAACGCCGTCCGCCTCAAGCCGAAGGCCGGCCAGGTCGTGCCGACCCGGGCCCCCGTGCTGCGCTGGACCCGCGGCCCGAAGGGCACCAAGCTCTACAACCTGCAGGTCTTCCGCGTCGTCAAGCGCCGCGGCAGCGCCCCGAAGATCCGCAAGGTGCTCTCGGTGTTCCCCCGCGGCCTCCAGATGCGGGCGCCCCGCGCCAAGCTCACCCCCGGCACCTGCTACGTCTGGCGCGTCTGGCCGTACACGGGCCGGGCGTTCACCCCGAAGCCCGTCGGCGTCAGCAACTTCTGCGTCGCCAGCTCCAAGGTGATCAAGCTCAAGCAGAAGCAGGCGCGGGCCCGCAAGATCGCCGCCGCCCGGGCCGCCCGGCGCTGAGCCCGTCCGACCTCGACGTCCGACCCGCGGGTCAGACGTCGAGGTCGAACGGGCTCGGCTCGAGCACCCCGGAGCGCTCCGGGCCGGGCCGGGGCGTCTCGTAGACCTCGGTCGCGCCGATCCGCGGCGACAGGGCGTCGGGGCGGATGACGACGAAGACCCGGGTCTCGCGCTCGCGCTCCGCCGCGTCCCAGGCCCTGGACGCGATCCAGTCGATCGCGCCGAGCGACCCGAGCGCCCCGGCGAGGAGGCCGGCCATCAGGCCGCCGCCCCCGGTGAAGCGGTCGAAGATCAGCATCGCGATGACGCCCGTCAGGACGATCCCCGCGAGGCGCATCCGCCGGTCGCGGGTGCTCGCGAGGGTCTCGTGCACCGTCGCGCGGGGCGGCGGGACGGCCCGGTCGAGGCTCTCCCGGATGCGGCGCGCCCCCGACGGGGCGGCCAGCAACAGGGGCGGGAGGGCCGCCACGAGGGCGGCGAGGGCGGTCGCGCCCTCGCGCACCGGCTCGCCCAGCAACCACGTCGTGGTCCAGAACAGCGCGATGACCAGCGCGGTGGCCACGGACGCCTGACCGCGCCAGCGCGTCTCGTCGGCGACGCGCACCAGGCGGGGCAGGCCGGCGAGCAGGCTTTCCGGCCTCAGCGGCGATCCTTTCGAACGGGTCGGCGAATCCGTAGAGTAGCCCGTCGGTGATTCACCTCCTCCCGCACCACGCGATCCCCGGATCGCACACGCGCCCCTGACCTCCGCCGCGCCCCGGGTCGGCATCGTCGGCCTCGGCTACGTCGGGCTGCCGCTCGCCGCCACCTTCGCCGAGGCGGGCGTCAGCGTGCTCGGCCTCGACGCCATCCAGTCGAAGGTCGACACGATCAACGGCGGCGTGTCGTACATCGCCGACGTCCCGTCGGACCGCCTCGCCCCCCTCGTGGAGGGCGGGCTCGTCCGCGCCACCACGTCGTGGGACGAGCTCCGCGCCGTCGACGCGATCATCATCTGCCTGCCGACGCCGCTCACCGAGCACCGGGAGCCCGACCTGTCGGCCGTGCTCGGCGCCTGCGAGAGCCTCGCCCAGCGCCTGCGCCCCGGCCACCTGGTGGTGCTCGAGAGCACCACCTACCCGGGCACGACCCGCGACGAGGTCGCCCCCGTCCTGGAGCGCTCCGGCCTGCGCGCCGGCCGCGACTTCCACCTCGCGTTCTCCCCGGAGCGCGTCGACCCGGGCCGCACCGACTGGACCACGGCGACGACCCCGAAGGTCGTCGGGGGACTGACGCCGGAGTGCACGAGCCGCGCCGTCGAGCTCTACGCGCTCGCCTGCGAGACGATCGTGCCGGTCTCCGGCCCCGAGGTCGCCGAGCTCACCAAGCTGCTCGAGAACATCTTCCGCAGCGTCAACATCGCCCTCGTCAACGAGCTGGCGATGCTCTGCGACCGGATGGGCATCGACGTCTGGGACGTCATCGACGCCGCGGCGACGAAGCCGTTCGGCTACATGCCGTTCCGGCCCGGCCCCGGCCTCGGCGGCCACTGCATCCCGATCGACCCCTTCTACCTCACGTGGAAGGCCCGCGAGTACGACCTGCACACCGAGTTCATCGAGCTCGCCGGCAAGATCAACTCGCAGATGCCGCAGTTCTGCGTCACCAAGGTCGGGCGGGCGCTGAACAGCCACCGCAAGGCGCTGAACGGCAGCCGCGTGCTGCTGATCGGCGTCTCCTACAAGGCCGACGTCAACGACACCCGCGAGAGCCCGTCGCTGCGGATCATCGAGCTGCTGCGCGCTGACGGCGCCGACGTGACCTACCACGACCCCCACGTCGAGGGGCTCGCCAAGCAGGGCCTGCGGAGCGTCCCCCTCGACGCCGAGACCCTGCGACGCAGCGACGTGACGGTGGTCGTGACGGCGCACGCCGGCATCGACTGGGACATGGTCGTCCGCGAGGCGCCCCTCGTCGTGGACCTGCGCAACGTGGTCCCCGAGACCGACGGAAAGGTCTGGCGCCTGTGAGCGAGCGCCCCGTGAACGTCGGCGTTGTCGGGATGAACTACTGGGGCCCGAACCTCGCCCGCAACTTCGACCGGCTGGAGGGGTGCCGCCTCGCGTGGGTCTGCGACCGCGACGAGGCCGTCCTCGACCGTCACCGCGCCGCCTACCCGGGCAGCACGTTCACGACGGACCTCGACGACCTGCTGCGCGACGACGACCTCGACGCCGTCGTCGTCGCCACGCCCGTCCCGACGCACGCGCCCCTCGCGCGCCGCGTGCTCGAGGCCGGCAAGGACGCCTTCGTCGAGAAGCCCCTCGCCCTCACCGGCGAGGACGCCAACGCCCTCGCCGCCCTCGCCGACGCCGGCGGCCGCGTGCTGATGGTCGACCACCTGCTCGTCTACCACCCCGCCGTGGCGAAGGTGAAGGAGCTCGTCGACGAGGGCCGCCTCGGCCAGGTGTTCTACCTCTACGGCAACCGGCAGAACCTCGGCATCGTGCGGCCCGACGAGAACGCCCTCTGGAGCCTCGGGCCCCACGACATCTCCGTGATGCTGCACCTCGTCGGGGAGCGCCCCTCCGAGGTGTCGGCGACGGGCGAGAGCTACCTGCAGCCCGGCGTGGAGGACGTCGTCTTCGGTCGCATCCGGTTCCCCTCCGGCGTCATCGGCCACCTCCACCTCAGCTGGCTCGACCCCCACAAGATGCGCAAGATGACGGTGATCGGCTCGGAGCGGATGGTCGTCTTCGACGACATGGAGACCGAGCGCAAGGTGACCGTCTACGACAAGGGCCCCATCCCCCGCACCGAGACCTACGGCGAGTACATCCAGGTCCGGTCCGGGGACATCCACATCCCGAAGATCCCCGCGGCCGAGCCGCTGCGGATCGTCTGCGAGCGCTTCGTGCGCGCCGTGCGGGACCGCCAGCCGACGCCCTCGGACGGCCCGGCGGGCGCGACGGTGGTGGAGGTGCTCGAAGCGATGAGCCGGTCCCTGGCCGACTCGGGACGACCCGTGGCCCTCGAGGCCGGAGGAGCGATCGCGTGAGCCGTGAGAACCTGGTCCTCGGCGAGGACGTCGTCATCGGCGAGGACGTCGAGATCGGCGCGAACGTCGTCATCCACGCCGGCACCCGCATCGGGGACGGCTGCGTCATCCAGGACAACGTCGTCCTCGGCAAGCAGCCGAAGCTCAGCAAGCGGTCCACCAGCAAGAAGAAGGAGCCGCTCGCCCCGCTCGAGATCGGCGCGGGCGCCGCGATCTGCAGCGGCGCCGTCGTCTACGCCGGGACGGTGCTCGGACCGGACGTGATCATCGGCGACCAGGCCTCGGTGCGGGAGCGCTGCACCCTCGGCGAGGGCGTCGTCGTCGGCCGCGGGGTGTGCGTCGAGAACGACGTCCCGATCGGTGCGTTCACCAAGATCCAGAGCAACTCGTACATCACCGCGTACTCGGAGCTCGAGGACCACGTCTTCATCGCCCCGTGCGTGACGACGACGAACGACAACTTCATGGGCCGCACCGACGCCCGCCACGCCCTGATCAAGGGCGCGATCATCCGCCGCGGCGCCCGCGTCGGCGGCGGCGTCGTGATCCTCCCCGGCATCGAGATCGGTCCCGAGGCGTTCGTCGCCGCCGGCGCCCTCGTCACCCGGGACGTCCCCGGGGGCAAGCTCGTCGCCGGGCTGCCCGCGCAGGTGTGGCGCGACGTGCCGCCCGAGGAGATGGTCGAGCCGGCATGACCCGGCGCCGGCTCGCGCTCGAGGCCCCCGACGGTCGCGTGACCGTCACGGACCTGAGCCGGCCGGGATCCCGCCTCCTCGCGCTCGACCTGCCCGACGGCACGCGCGTGCACGTCGCGGAGCACCTCTGCGGGTGGGTGGCGTCGGCGGGTCCGGGCGACCCGGCGCCCCTGTGGCCCACGATGGCGGAGGCCGTCGCCGCGTTCAGCGGCCGCACCCGCGACGGGGAGCCGTGGATCGCGGTGCTGGAGGAGTTCGCCACGACGCTCGCGGCGCCCCGCGGCGCACCGCTCCCCGCCGGCGACGAGGACCGCGTCACCGCGCTCCTCGCCCGCCACCCCGCCCTCTACGTCGATGGGCCCCGCGCACACGACACCGGCGGCTGGTACCTGTTCGTCGGCGGGCTGCCGGGCGACGCGTGGGTGCTGGAGATCGCCGACACCCCCGAGGCGGCGGCGCGGGCGGCGCTGGACCGCGCCGAGGCGATCCTCGACGTGGCGGACGTCCCGTGACGGCGCGCCTGCAGCACGTCGCCGTCACGTTCCCACCGGGCGAGGGCGCGCAGGTGCGGGCCTTCTACGGCGGGGTGCTCGGGCTCGACGAGATGCCCGTCCCCCCCGAGGTCGCCCACCTCGGGTGGATCTGGTTCGCCACCGCCGACGCCGGGGTCGAGCTGCACTTCGTGCCGCACGAGATCACCCCCGACCCGCAGCGGGTGCACCACACGTGCCTCGAGTTCGACGACCTCCGCGCCGTCTGCGCGCGGCTCGACGCGGCGGGCATCGACTACCGCCCGCCCGGGGCGCGCATCCTCGGCCGTGAACGGGTCTTCGTCCGTGACCCGCTCGGCAACCTCGTCGAGCTGGTCGAGATCCTGCCGGGCGACGCCGGCGGGACGTCCGGCTAGCGGACCCGCACGCGGACGCCGGCGCGTCCGCCGTAGACGACGTACGGCACCCCGAGCGTCACGCCGGTCGACGGGTCGTCGGCGTCGTCGCCCGGCAGGAGGATGCGGACGGCGTCGTTGCGGTCGTCGGTGACGCGCTCGAGGCCGGAGAGCACCTTCGCCAGGCGCGGGCCGGGTGCGCGGGCGGCGAACCGCTCCGCCGCGCGGACGGCGCCGGTGCGCGCCGCGACGCCCGCCGACGCGCCGAGGTCCTGCGTGAGGTCGGCGGGGAACGGGTCGAAGCCGCCGGAGGAGTTCGGGACGACGCGCAGGCCGGTGGGGCCGGCGCCGTCGAGCTCCCCCGGGACGCGGAAGGGCAGGCGCACCGTGCGGGCCGTCCCCCGCCACGGCTGCAGCCGCAGCGCCAGCACGGCGCGGCCCCCGGCGCGGAGGGTGCGGGGCCGGACGGAGGCCCCGGTGATGCGGGCCGCCCGCACCCGCGGCTCGAGCGTCTGGCGGACGTCCAGCGACGCGATCGGCAGGGAGCGGACGCCGTTCTGCATCAGGATCGCCATGACGCGGGGCGCCTGGCCGCTCGCGAGGGTGATCACGTCGCCCGCCGACGCGTAGACGTTGCGGTAGGTGACCGGCGCCGTCAGCGCGGGACTCCGGACCGTGACGCGCACGGTGAGGGTGCCGCCGCCGAGGCCGTCGCGCACGCGCACGGCGGGTTCGTCCTGGATCAGGCCCGCCATGATCGGCGCGGTGCGGTCGTCGGGCGCGAGGGTCGCGCGGACCGTGCTGGTGGTGCCGCGCCCCGTGTCGGTCGCCGTGCCCGTCGCGGCGATGCCCTCGACAGGGCCGATGCGCCCGGTGACGCCGTCGGAGCGGTCGCCGACGACCATGCCCTGCAGGGTCCCCGGCTCGGCGAGCTTGTAGCTGCCGCCGACGATCGGCGCCGCGATCGTCTGGTAGACGTAGCCGTCGCCGAGCAGGAAGCGGGTGCGGCCCGCCCCGAGGAACGGGTGCCCGAAGCCGAGGACCGTGGCGCCGTCGACGTAGGTGACGGTGCCGATCGCGCCGAGGGTGATGTCGCCGCCGGCGAGCAGCGCCGTCATGGACGACCCCGGCACGAGGGGCGTCGGCGGACGGGGCGTGCGCGGACCGAGCGACGTGAGCTGCACGCCGGAGCGGCGGAGCTCGGCGGCGAGCGGGGCGATCAGGGGACGGGAGGCGCCCGCCACGGTCCACCGCGCGAGCGGGTAGGCCCCGACGCGGCCCGGGCTGCGGCGCTCCAGCGCCCGCGCGGCGGCGCGGTCGCCGACGAGGGTGACCCGGCGGTCGGCGCGGGGGGCGACCTCGTTGGCGCGCTGCCCCGACGAGGAGTCGATCATCTGCTCGATGGGGGTGACCCCGACGACGACGTTCTCCTGGTCGCCGGTGCCGTAGGCGACGGCGCCCATCACGCGGGCGACGCCGTCGGCGCCGGTGACGTAGACGGGGCTGCCGCTCATGCCCTCCGCGACGCCGCCGGTGGCGTCGATCACGGGACCGCTCGCCCGCACCAGCACCAGCGAGCCGCCCGGCCCGTCGGTGGAGCGCTGGACGTCGATGACGGTCACGGTGAACGTGACGATGTCGGTGCCGCGCACGACGGTGCGGGCCTCCCCGACCATGCCGGGCACGACGTCGGAGAGCGGGAGGATCGGGTCGGCCGCGGCGGCCGGGCCGGCGGTGGCGCCGAGGCCGGCGACGAGCGCCAGCGCGGCGAGGGCGGCCGGGCGGCGGAGCCTCACCGGGAGGCCGGGCCGGCGACGGGCGTGCGGGTCACCGTGAACCACGTGTCGCGCAGGCCGAGCGACGAACGGAGCGTGGACCCGCTGACCGTCGACCGGCGGCCGGAGGCCGTGGTGATCCGCGCCTCGATCACCCGGGGGGAGGTCCCGCGGCGCACCACCGTGACGTCCGTGACCGGTCCGTCCAGGCCGAGCAGCCGGCCGAGCCGGGCGCCGCTGAGCGTCGGCGGGTCGGGCCACCGGTGGTAGGGCGAGATGCGGTCGAAGGGGTCGGGCACGCTCACCAGGTAGGGCTTCGGGCCGCTCCCGCGGAAGACGTTCTGGACGTCCTCGGTGCGGCCACCGGACGTCGAGAAGAAGAACGCCGTGATGACCTGCCCATCGTACGTCAGCACGGTGCCGCGGGTGGCGTCGACGGCGGCGCTGGTGCGCGGGTCCTCGCCGGAGCGCCCGCCGTACACCTGGCTGCGGGTGTCGTCGAAGACGTCGTAGGTGGCGGTCGGCGACATCGTCGCGAGGGCGTAGGTGCGCGCCGCGACGGCCTGGGCGACGAGGGCGGCGGGGGCGTCGTCCCCCCAGCTCGCCGGCATCTCCCGCGGGACGACGCCCTTGAGGTAGTCCTCCAGGCCGACGACGTTCACCAGCGAGAAGCCGCCGGACCCCGGCAGCGCGCGCAGGCCGCCGCGGTAGGTCCGCGCCGCCTCGGGGCGGCGGGCGCCCCACGAGACGACGCCGTCGCGGCCCGGCGCCTGGAACCGCACGTCCTTCGTGAACACCGCGACCCGCCGCGGGCCGCGCGTCAGGACCAGCCGCCCGTCGGGCAGCGTGGCGAGCCGGTAGGTGGCGCCCGCCTGCAGGCGGGTGGTGCGGACGCCGTTCGGCCGGGCGCCGATCGCACGCCACGGGGTCGCGCTCGTCACCGCGGCCGACGTGCGGGTCGTGGACAGCAGCACCCGCACGCTGCGGCGCTTCACCACCGTCAGCGAGACGCCCTGGTAGTAGTGCTTCAGGATCCGCCCCGCGTCCCACCCGGCGAGGGCGCGGCCGCGCGCGCCGTACTGGGAGAGCCCCACCCCGTGCCCCCAGCCGCGGCCCTCGAACGTGAACGCCGCGTCGCCGCCCGGCGGCACGGGCGTCGTCGTGGTCTGGGCGCCCGCCGTCGCGGCGCCGGCCAGCGCGAGCGCGGCGGCGGTGAGGGCGAGGGGGATGAGGGGGCGGGAGGTCGTCATCGTCGGGGGCCCATCGGCCGGGGCCCCGGAGCACGTTACCGGGGCGGTCGCCCGGGGACGACGCCACCGGGTCGCCGGCCGCCCGACTAGGCTCCGGAGGTGACCGTCTCCAGGTACCGCGCCGCCAGCGCGATCCCTGTGGCCACCGCGCCACCGGTCGACGCCCCGAGCCGGCGCAGGTCGGCCAGCGCGGCGTCGCGGTCGCCCGCGGCGATCAGCCGGTGGACCGGCTCGGGCGCCGTGCCGCGGGACGCGGCGAGCAGGAGGAGGGTGGCCGACAGCGCCCCCGTCCGGGTCCGCACGTCCGGCGGGCACAGCGACCGGGCGAGCGCGTCGATGCGCCCGGCGGCGAGGCCCGCCGCGGGTCCGAGGGCCCGCAGGCCCGCCGCCGCGCCCGCGAGCACGTCGTCGCCCTCGGGGGTGAGACCCGGGCCGCGCCCGACGAGGCGCCCCGCCGCGGAGGCGAGCGGGACGTCCGGCGGGGCGACCCGCGGCAGGAGCCACGCCGCGAACGCCGCGAACGCCGCGGGGCCACCCGCCAGGGGCGGCACGACGGGGTCCCAGAGCGGCGGGTCGGCGGGGTCCCACCGCACGACCGGGGCGGGGGGCAGCCGGCCGAGCGCGACGCCGTTCGGCAGCCACGGCACCCCGGGGGCCGTCAGCGACACCACGAACCCGTCGAGGTCGAGGTGAACCGCCCCGCGGGCGACGCCCACGACCGGCAGGCGCCGCGGCCCGTCGAGCCGCACGGCGACCTCCCGCGACACGGCGCGGGCGACGACGTGTGGATCGTCCCGCCGCCCGGCACCCGGATCGTCCAGACCGTGGTCATCGGCCCGTTCGTCGTCCAGCACCGCGAGGATCTGGGGATGGGGGCCTGCCGGCTGACCCGTCACCGGACCGCCCACGAGACCACGTTCGTGGTGATCGCGTACTCGGAGCGGTCGGAGATCGGGCTGCCCTGCCACGTCGTGCACCTCCGCGACGAGGCGGACGACCGCGAGTACGTGCTCGACACCGGCCTCGCCGGGCCGGGCCTGCCCACGGACTCCTTCACCACGGAGCCCGCGGGCGGACGCGGCTGACGGCCGCTACCGGCTCCGCCACCCCTTCACCCCGGACGCCCGGGACACCATCCGCCGCTTGATCCCCCACGGGATGCGGGCGTAGACGGGCGCGAACACCCGCGCCCAGAACCAGCCCGCCGTCGCGTGCGGCGGCGGCGCCCCCGCGGCGGGGCCGAGGCGGCGCATCGACTCCTGGAACAACGCCCGCTCGCCGCCCGCCCGCATGAGGCGCGGCAGGCCGGGGCGTGGCGCGACCACCGCCGGGTGGTCGCCGGGGCGGCGGCCGGGGGTGCCGGCCTTCTGCAGGCCGTCGCGGACGGCGTTCTCGCCGGCGGCGCGGGCCGTCGACCCGGGGGGCGCCGGCGGGGCGGCGGGCAGGCCGCCGCGTCCCCTGTGGGCGACCTTGTCGTGGCCGAAGTACTCGCGGACCGACTCGGGGATCCGGTCGTCGAGGTGGCTCACAGCTGCGCCAGCCCGTTCTGGGCCGCGACCGACAGCGGCTCGTAGAGCGCCCCGATCGGCGGCGAGTAGACGTTCTCCATCCAGGCGATGTCCTCGAGGGTCGCGCCGCGCTTGAGGGCGAACGCGAGGAAGTCGGCGCGCTCCTTGATGCCCTCGCCGCCGACGAACTGGCCGCCGATGAGCCGCCCCGTGCCGGGCTCGGCGAGCAGCTTGACCCGCACCTGCTGGACGCCCGGGAAGTAGCGGGCGCGGCTGATGCCGTTGGCGGTGCCGACGACGTACGGGATGCCGAGCGACGTGGCGAGGTGCTCGCCGAAGCTCGCGCCGCCGATCTGGACCTGCCCGCCGACCATCCCCCACGGGATGTTCACCGGGTCGTACCGGCGGTTACCGCCGCCGGCGTTGGCGCCCGCGACGCGGCCCTGCTGCATCGCGTGGGAACCCGTCAGGCCCTGCACGGCGACGCCGGTCAGGCTCTGGGGCACCTCGACGCAGTCGCCCGCGGCGTAGACGCCCTCGACCGAGGTGCGCATGCGCTCGTCGACCGTGAACGCGCCCGTCGAGCCGACCTTCAGGCCCATCCGCCGGCCGATCGTGGTCTCCGGCTCCTTGTGGGTCGCGATCACGCAGATGTCGGCGTCGATGACGCCGTCGGTGGTGTCGACCCCGGTCAGGCGGCCGCCGGTGCCGACGAAGCCGGTGAGGCCGACCCCGAAGTGCAGGTGGCAGCCGAGGTCGGCGAGGCTCTGCTGCACCGGCTCCGCGATCTCCGGGTCGGCGACCTGGGCGAGCAGCCACGCGTTCTCGTCGACGAGGTGGGTCTCGATGCCGCGGTGGGCGAGCGCCGTCAGCATCTCGACGCCGAGCGGCCCCGCCTCGAGCACGACGGCCTTCTTCACGTCGTTGAGCGTCTCGTTCAGCTCGATGCCGCGGCGGATGTTCTTGACGAAGGTCAGCCCCGTCAGGTCGTTGCCGGGGACGTCGGGCAGCAGGTAGTTCCAGCCCGTGCAGACGATCAGCGTGTCCCACGGCAGCACGTCGCCGTTCGCGGTCATCGTCCGGTTCGCGACGTCGACGTCGGTGACGACGGTCTCGCGCCGCAGGTCGATGCCGGCCTGCTCGTAGTTCTCGGGCCCGGCGAGGAACAGGCGCTCGAAGTCCGGGATCTCACGGCCGAGGACGTACGGGATGCCGCACGGCGAGTACGCGACGTCCTCGAACTCGGTGCAGACGACGACCGTCGCCTCGGGGTTCGTCCGTTTGGCCATCGACGCCGCGCTGATCCCCGCGGCGCCGCCTCCGATCACGCAGATGCGCTGGGGCATTCGCTCTCCTCGTCGTGGGGCGGGCTGGTTCGGGGAGCCGCGAGGCTACCCGACCGGCTCCCCCAGGTGGTAGTGGATCTCCGGGGGTGACTGGATGGTGTTCGTGACCCAGCAGTAGCGCTTCGCCAGGTCCACCGCGGGCGCGAGGTCGGCGGCGGGGGTGGAGGACTCCACCCAGACGTCGTAGCGCCCGTGGCGGGGCTCGCCGGGGGCGCGGGTGGGGCGCACGCTGACCCGCAGGTCGTCGAGGGGGATGCGCCGCTTGCGCGCCGCCCACGCGACCGCGAGGCAGAAGCAGGACGCGAGGGCCGCGACGAGCACCTCCGTCGGCATGGGTCCGGTGTCCTCGCCACCGAACTCCTCCGGCTCGTCGACCCGCAGGCGGTGGCCGCGTCCCGCGACGTCGGTCGCCATGCCGCCCCGCCACTCGGCGGTCCACACGGCGTACTCGTGGTCGTCGGCGACGGGCACCGGCTCAGGCCGCCGCGATCTCGTCGTAGAGGGCCTCGTGGGCGGCGGCGGCGCGGTCCCAGCTGAAGCGGGCGGCGGTGTCCCGTCCCCCCGCCGCGAGCCGGGCGCGCAGGTCGCCGTCGTGCACGACCTCGACGAGGGCGGCGGCGAGCGCGTCGACGTCCCCGACCGGCGTCATGCGGCAGTCGCGGCCGTCGGCGAGGAACTCGCGGAGCACGGGGAGGTCGCTGACCACGCACGGCAGCCCCGCCGCCTGCGCCTCGAGCACGACGAGGCCGAAGCCCTCGCGCTCGGAGGGGAAGGCGAAGACGTCGGCGGCGCGCATCAGCGCCGGCATCTCCCCGTCGGCGATCGGGCCGAGCACCGCGACGTCGGCGCCGACGGGGGGTCCGGGGCCGCGGTGGACGACCAGCCCGAGGTCGTGGGCGTCGCGCTCCCAGGCGTCCCGGTAGTCGGCGTAGTCGAAGAGGGTCTCGCCGCCGGCGATGGCGAGCAGGGCGCCGGCGCCGATGCCGGCGCGGGCCCGCGCGAACGCGGCGAGCAGGGCCCGGCTGCCCTTGCGCGGCTCGATCCCGCCGATCGCGAGGACCGTGGGGCGCCCGTCCCAGCCGAGGTGCTCGCCCGCCGCGGCGCGGTCGAGGGGGCAGTCCGCGAACCGCCGGCCGTCGACGCCGTTCGAGATGACGCGCGCCGTGACGCCGTGGTCGCGCCGCAGCACGTCCGCCCAGTGCGCGCTGACGCAGACGCGGTGGTCGACGTCCTCGATCGAGGCGCGCTGGCACTCGGCGAGCACCGGGCTGGCGAAGTCGTCGACGTGGTGGACGGTGCGCACGACGTGCGGGACGCGCCCCTCGGCGCGGAGGGCGAGGAGGGAGCGCGCCGACAGGCAGTCCTCGCTGTGGTGGATGTCGGCGGGTCCCGCGGCGCGCATGCCCTCGGCGAGCGTCGCCGCGTAGCGCAGGATGCGGGGCTCGACGTCCTCCCCGGGACGGCGGTCGACCGGCACGAGGCGGACCGGCACGCGCGGCTCGCGGAAGAAGCGCGCGCCGTCGGCGGAGAGGGCCCACAGCTCGACGTCGTGGCCGCGGTCGCCGAGGGCCTCGGCGAGGCTGAGGGCGTGGACGACCCCGCCGCGCGGCTTGGTCGAGTACGTCACCAACCGGACCCTCACCCGGCGAGCGCCGCGGCGAGCCGCGCGGCGGCGGCGTTGGTCGGCGCGAGCCGGACGCCGGCGTCGGCGAGCACGGCCTCCTGGCGCGAGCGGACCTGGGGGTCGGCCTCGGTGCCGAGGACGTACGCGACGACCGCGAGCTGGGGCCGGGCGGCGAGGGCCTCGCGGATCACGGGCGCCAGCACGCCCGCCGGGTCGTCGTGGCTCGAGTACCCGAGCACCACGTCGAGCAGCAGGACGCCCACGTCGGGGTCGGCCGCGTCGATCGCGAGGCGCTCCGCGCGGGCGGCGGGGTCGATCATGGGGTGGGGCCGGCCGCGGGTGTACTCCTCCTCCCCGAGGTCGATGCAGGCGTGTCCGCGGGGTTCGCCCTCGAGCGGCCGGGCCCGCCCGGCGGGGGCGTTGGTGCGGACGGTGCCGAGGCGCTCCGCGAGGATCGCCGCGGCCTCGGAGCAGAGGGTGCCGCCGGAGAACAGGCCGCGGACGTCGCCGCCCGACACCCAGCCGGCGCGCGGCGGCGGGACGGGGGACGCCGGGTGCCCCGCGAGGCCCGCGGCGATCAGGGCGGCCTCCTCGAGGGTCCCGGCGAGCGCGACGCCGTCGACGGGGTCGACCCCGCCGCCGACCATGCACGCCACGGCGGGGGTGCCGCACTCCGCCAGCGCCCGCAGCACCCGCCCGGCGACGGCCGGGGACGGGGGCTTCGAGACGCAGAGGATGACGTCGGTGCCGGGGTCGGCGGCGAGGCGGGCGATGGCGTCGAGGGCGGTGACCGCGCCGACGTCGTCCTTGAGGTCGCGCCCGCCGGTGCCGTAGCAGCGGCTCACCCCCGCCCCCGCCCGGTCGAGGAGCACCGTGACCTCCTGGGCCCCGGTGCCGGCCGCGGCGACGACGCCCACCGACCCGCGGGCCACCACGTTCGCGAAGCCGAGGGCGACGCCGTCGATGATCGCCGTCCCGGCGCCCGGTCCCATGACGAGCAGGCCGAGGTCGTGGGCCCGGGTCTTCAGGGCGACCTCGTCGGCGACGGTGACCCCGTCGCTGAAGAGCAGGACGTCCATGCCGGCGCCGAGGGCCTTGTGCGCCTCGAGCGCCGCGTACTCCCCGGGGACCGAGACGACCGCGACGTCGGCGGACGCGGACGCGAGGCTCCGGGGGCCGCGGACGGCCGGTCCGCCGGTGGCGGTCGCGCCCGGCGCGCGGTCGAGGACCTCCTCGGCGGCGTCCGCGCCCTGCTCGGCGCCCTCGCCGAGCACGGCGATCACCAGGTCGTCGGGGCCGGCGGCGTCGATCGCGGGGTCGGTGATGCCGAAGCCCGCGGCCTCCTCGCGGTTCGCCGGCGTGCCCATGAAGCAGAGGGCGCGGGTGACGCCGTCGGCGGACTCCGCGGCGCGGGCCGCGGCCATCATCTTCGCGCTGTCGGCCCAGCGGCCGCCGCGGACCCGGACGACGCTCACAGGCCCGACACCACGCGGCCCTCGGTGCCGGCGAGCAACGGCTCCGCCTGCGCGCCGAGCGCCTCGTCGTCGGTCTCGCGGGCGCGGAGCAGGGTCGCGCGGCCCGCCTCGACGAGCACCGCGCCGGGGCGCAGGTGGATGAACGGGGAGGCCTGCGCCATCGCGTAGGCGCCGGTCTGGCCGATCCACACGAGGTCGCCGACCGCGAGCGGCGGCAGCGGCACCTCCCGGGCGACCGCGTCGTGCTGCAGGCAGAGCGGCCCGTAGAGGTCGGTGGGGCGCTCGGCCCCCGGGCGCGGCGCGGCGACCCGCACCGGCGAGCGCTTCCACTGGACACACGGGACCTGGGTGATGCCGACGTCCACCACGAGTCTTCCCCTCCCCCTCTTCGCGACGACACGGGTCAGCAACCAGCCGGCGTCGCGGATGAGCGCGCGGCCGGGTTCGAGGATCAGCGGCGGGTGGCCGGGGCCGAGCGCGGCGCGCACGGCGTCGAGGTGGCCGGACAGCGCCGACGCGGCCGGCCAGCCCCCGCCGAGGTCGAGCCACCGGATGCCGCCGACGCGCGCGGCGACGTCGCGCAGGAGCGCCCCCGCCGCGGCGAAGCGCTCCACCGGCACCGGGTACTCGACGGTCACGCCGTGGATCGGCGGGCCGGTCGGCGGCAGCGGGCCGAGCTGGTAGGCGCCGAGGTGGATGTGCAGACCGGTGAGCGGCAGGCCGGCGCGCGCGAGCAGCGCGGCGGAGGCCGGCGCGAGGCGCGGCGGCACCCCGAAGCGGTCGCGGCCGACCCGGTCGGGCGGGATGAGGCGCAGGCCGACCCGGGCCCCGGGCGCCGCGAGGTGGGCGAGGCCGGCGATGGCACGCACCTGCTCGACCCCGTCGGCGACGACGGTCGCGCCCTCGGCGAGGGCGCGGCGCAGGTCGTCGTCGGTCTTGAGCGGCCCGTTGAAGACGATCCGCGACCCGGGGACGCCGGCGCGGCGGGCGATCCGGTACTCGTGGCCGGACGCGACCTCCGCGCCGCACCCGGCGCGGTGCAGGCGAGCGACGACGCCCATCAGCGGGTTCGACTTCATCGAGTAGGCGACGGTCACGTCCGGGCCGGCGACGGCCTGGAACGCCCGCGCCTCGCGCTCCATGCGGGCGCCGTCGAACACGTAGAGGGGGGTGCCGAAGCGCGCGGCCAGGCCGGCGGGGTCCCCGGGGGGTCCGTCGGGCACGGCGCGGATCATGCCGCCGCCCGGTCGCGCAGCAGCGGCCAGACCCGCGTGGCGACCCGCTCGGCCTCCTCGCGGTGGGGGTAGCCCGACCCGATGACGAGGTCGACCCCGGCCGCGCGGTACGCCCGCAGCAGCGCCGCGACCTGGGCGTGGGCGCCGACGAGGGCCGTGCCGGCGCCGCCGCGGACGGACCGGATGCCGGCCCAGAGGCCCGGCGCCACCCAGCCGTCGCCGTCGGCGTCGATCTCGTTCATGCGGGCCTGGCCGACGCTGTCGAACGCCGCGTACTCGCCGGCGCGGGCGTCGCGCACCTCGGCCCGCTCCACCAGCCGGGCGGCGGCGGCGCGCGCCTCGCGCTCGGTGTCGCGGGAGATCAGGTGGATCCGCAGGCCGAAGCGCATCGGCCGCCCCGCACGCGCCCGCATGTCGGCGATCCGGGCGGCGATCGCGTCGGGCGGCTCGCCCCACATCAGGTACGTGTCGGCGACCCGCGCCGCCAGGTCGAGCGCCGCCGGGCTGGCGCCGCCCAGGTAGAGCGGGCCGTCGAAGGCGCCGCGGAGGGTGTCGGCGAGCTCCCCGAGCCGCGCGTAGCGGGCGTCGTGGTCGAGCGGCGGCGCCCCGTACCCCGTGTCGGGGCCGCCGCCCGCGACGAGGTTGACCGCCACCCGGCCGGGGGCGATCGCGGCGAGGGTCCGCACCTGGTGGGCGACGAGCCCCGGCAGCAGGGCGGCCGGGTTGACGGCGACGAGCAGGCGGATGCGGCGGGTGAGCACCGCCAGCGCGGCCGCGGTCGTCCAGCTCTCCATGAACGGGGCGTCCGGGGCGAACGAGTCGTTCACCGTCCCGGTCGGGATGAGGATCTCGGTGGCCCCGGCGCGCTCGGCGGCGAGGGCCACGGAGGCGAGGTGGTCGATGGTGGGCGCCAGCTCGGGCGCGCGGGTGCCGAGCCGTCGCCCGTCACCCTCCGAGGGGCAGTACCAGCCGAGCTCCATCACCCGGGGGATCCTAGACGGGGGTGCGGCGCTAGGCTCACCGTCGAGGAGGGCGGCCGGGGGGGCCAGATGGGGCACTGGAGGGTGGTCATCGAGACGCGATCGCCCGCGGCCACCAGCCGCGACGCGTTCGAGGTCACGCCCGCGCCGGCGCCGGGCACCGAGCGGGCGGTGCTCGCGCAGCTCGTGACGGGCATCCACCCCGGCGCCGTGGAGCGCTCCCACGTGGACGGCCGGTCCGTGTTCGACGACGGCGCCCGCGAGATCTCGGCCCGGTTCGAGCCGGGCGACGGCGGCGGCGACACGCCGGGACCGGCCCAGGAGACGCTCTTCGACACGTGAGCGGTCACGGCGCGGCGACCGCCACGCGGTCCAGCCGGTCGGCGATCGCGCGGCGTGCCATGTCGAACCAGCGGGGGTCGCGCTCGACGAGGTGCAGGCCGTTCGCCTCCGCCAGCATCGCGTTGATCTCGAACGTGAGCTGGGCGGGGTCGGCGTCGGCGTCGATCTCCCCCCGCTCGCGGGCGGTCGCGAGGGCGTCCTCGATGAGCGCCGTCCACGCCCGCTGGACGGCGACCACGCGCTCGCGGACGCGCCCCGGGCGGGTGTCGAGCTCGGCGAGCGCCGACGCGAAGAAGCAGCCGCCGGGGAAGACGTCGCGCCCGACGTGGGAGAGGAAGCTCTCGCAGAGGCGCTCGACGCGGGCGACGCCCTCGACCTCGAGGGACGGCGCGAGGACGTCCTCCTGGAAGATCTCCTCGGCCGTCGCGATCGTGGCGAGCTGCAGCTCCTCCTTCGACCCGAAGTGGGCGAACAGGCCGCTCTTGCTCATGCCGGTGGCGGTGGCGAGGCGGCCGATGGTCAACCCGTCGAGGCCCTCGACCGTGGCGAGGCGCGCCGCCGTCATCAGGATGGCGCGCCGGCTGCGCTCGCCGTCGGAGCGGCGGCGGCGCCCGGGGGTCGTCTCCGATTCCACTATTGACAACTTAGCACGACCGTTCGTACTGTAGCGGCCGTGCACGAACGATCGTGCCATCTACGAGGAGGATCGTGATGGGAACCACCGCACCGTCCGCGCCGGACTACGCCGCGATCACGCGGCGCCAGCAGACCGTCTGGTCGGGCGGCGACTACTCCGCCGTCGCGGCGCGGATCACCCTGATCTCCGAGCGCCTCGCCGACTCCGCCGACCTGCGCTCCGGCAGCCGCGTGCTCGACGTCGCCGGCGGCAGCGGCAACACCGCCCTCGCCGCGGCGCGCTGCGGCGCCGATGTCGTCTCCCTCGACTACGTGCCGTCGCTGCTGGAGCGCGGTCGCGAGCGCGCCCGGGCGGAGGGCCTGGAGGTCGAGTACGTGGAGGGCGACGCCCAGGCGCTGCCGTTCACCGACGCGTCGTTCGACGCCGTGATCTCCGCCGTCGGCGTGATGTTCGCCCCCGACCAGGCCACCGTCGCCGCCGAGATGCTGCGCGTCTGCCGGCCGGGCGGCACGATCGCGATCGCCAACTGGACGCCGGACGGCTTCATCGGCGGCCTCCTGCGGACCGTCGGCGCGCACGTGCCGCCGCCCGCCGGGGTGGCGTCGCCGCTGCTCTGGGGCACCGAGGACCACGTGCGCACGCTGTTCGGGGCGGGCGTCGAGGACGTGCGGACGCGCCGACGCCACCAGGTGTTCCGCTTCGACTCGCCGGAGGCCTTCACGGGGTTCTTCCGCGAGATGTACGGCCCGACGCGCACCGCCTTCGGGACGCTGACCGACGAGGGCGGGCGGGCGCTCGCCGGCGAGATCGGCGACCTGGTGCGCCGCTTCGACCGCCTCGGCGGCGACGGGCCCGTCGCCATCCCGGCGGAGTACCTCGAGGTCGTGGCGACCCGGACCGCGCACTAGCGCCCGGTCCCCGCGGCGACCACGTCGGCGATGCGCCGGCCGCGGGCGGTGCCGTACGAGAGGAACAGGTCCCGGACCGCCTCCCGGTACACGCCGCTCGCGGCCTCGGCGCACGCGTCGTCCCACGCGCCCGCCAGGCGCTCGAGGGCGGACGGGTCGGGGTCGCTCAGGTTCACGCGGATGGTGGTGGTCGCACCGACGTCGCCGAGGCCGTCGCCGGGGTAGACCGCGATGTGGCGGGCGCAGAGCGCGACGGTCAGCTCCTGGGCGCTCGCCCCGGTGCCGGAGACGTCGACGACGCACGAGAACCCGTAGGACGGGTCGATGACCGGGGTGGCGATGGCCCGCAGCCGGGCGAGGTTGCCCCGGATGACCTCCTCGCCGCCCCGCAGCCACGCGTCGTCGACGAGGGCCGCGGCCGCGCCGACCTGCGCGACGCGGTTCGTGTTGAGGCGGACCGCGGCGATCTTGACCTGCAGGCACGCGCGGACGAGGGCCGGGTCGCCGCCGAGGGCGCCGATGCGCGCGCCGGCCATGCCGTGCCCGTGGGCGAGGCCGCTCGACACGAGGAGCGTGGCGCCGGGCCGGCCGCGCTGCACGTCGGCGACGGGGTGGTGGCGGGCGGCGGGGTCGACGCGGTGCGACGAGTGGGTGGTGTCGGCGAGGATCACGATGCCGTGCTCCTCCGACAGGGCGAGCAGGGCGTCGAGCTCGTCGCGGCGCTGCACCGTCCCGAACGGGTTCACCGGGTCGCAGACGACGATCATCTTCGTCCGCGGCGTGAGGGCGGCCGCGACGGCGTCCGGGTCGAGCCGCCACCCCGACGAGGCCGCCAGGTCGACCCACACCGGCACGCCTCCCGCGAGGCGCAGCGCCGGGACGAAGTGGAAGTAGCCGGGGTCGGTGACGATCACCTCGTCGCCGGGGTCGATGCAGGCGAGCGCCGCGTAGCCGACCCCCGCCTGCGCGCCCTCGGTGCCGATGACGTCGAACCCGTCGTCGCGGGCGCGGCCGAGCAGCCGGGTGGCCATGAGGTCGCGCAGCGGCTCGTCGAGGTCGGGCGAGTACGGGCCGACGTGCTCCGCGTCGACCGCCCCGCGCATCGCGTCGAGGGCGCGCGGCGACGGGCCGATGTGGTTCGCCATCCAGCCGAGGTCGGCCCACTCGGCCCGGTCGAGGGCGATCGCCCCGTCCCGGTACACGTCGGCAGGGTCCCACCCGAGGATCCGGTAGGCGTCGCGGTAGGTCATGTAGTTGCCGAACCCCTGGGGGTCGGCGAGCACCGCGCGGGCGCGCTCCGATGCGAGCGGCACGTCGGCGGGGGCCGGGGGGCGCCACGTCAGCACCGACCGGGCGCGCGCCATCAGGGCGTGATCCGGGTGCCGCCGCGGCCGGCGAGGGCCTCGGCGACGCGCTCGAGCGACGTGACGATGGCGCTCGACCCGCCCCCCGCGATGAACTGGGCGGCCGCCTCGATCTTCGGCCCCATGCTGCCCGCGGGGAACTGGCCGTCGGCCATGTGGGCCCGCGCCTCGGCGACGGTCATCGTCGCGACGGGACGCTCCTGCGGCGTGCCGAAGTCGAGGAGGACCTGGTCCACGCCCGTCACCAGCAGCAGGGCGTCGGCGCCGACGAGCGCGCCGATCAGCGCCGCGGCGAAGTCCTTGTCGATCACGGCGTCGACGCCGACGAGGTCCTCCCCGTCGCGGGCGACGGGGACCCCGCCGCCCCCACACGCGACGACGACCTCCCCCGCGTCGAGCAGGCTCCGGATCTCCCCGGCCTCGACCACCTCGACCGGCGTCGGCGACGCGACGACCCGCCGCCAGCCGCGCCCCGAGTCCTCGGCCACCGTCCACCCGCGCGACTCGGCGAGCCGCCGCGCCCGGCCCTCCGAGAAGAACGGGCCGATCGGCTTCGTCGGGTTCTCGAAGGCGGGGTCGTCGCGGTTCACGACCACCTGGGTCATCACCGCCGCGACCGTGCGCTCCCGTCCCGCGGCGACCATCGCGTCGCCGACGGCCTGGGAGAGGAGGTAGCCGAGCTGGCCCTGGGTCATCGCGCCGAGCGCGAAGAGCGGTTGCGGCGGGACCTCCCGCGCGACGGCCTCCTGGGCCATCGCGAGCGCCCCGACCTGGGGGCCGTTGCCGTGGACGATCAGCAGGCGGTCGCCGTTCGCGAGGATCGCCACCGCGGTGCGCGCGACCTCGCGGGCCCGCTCCTCCTGGTCCCGGAAGGCACCGAGGCCCGCGGGTGCGAGAGCGTTGCCACCGATGGCCAGCACGACCGTCGCCATCGCCTCTACCTCCTCGTGTACATGGAACCACCAGACCGGTTCGGCGTTCGGGAGGTTGCGCCAAGAGGGCCCGCGGGAGAGGATCCTACCTTCCGAATCGGCGGTGTCGTCCAATCGGATCGCGTGGACGACGCCGGCAGTGCCATTTCTCCGGGAGGAGCGAACGTGGCGAAGATCGAGGGAATGAAGCCCGAGGCCGGCCAGGAGCTCTACGACGTCGCGGAGAAGGTCTTCCCCGACATCAAGGCCGAGCCTGGCGAGGAGGCATGGATCTTCATGCACACCGTGCCCTACGAGGGTTCGGTGGGGCTCGTCAACCTGCTCACGGCGACGCGCCTGGGCCGCAAGGGTTTCAAGGTCAGCCTGGTGCTCTACGGGCCGGGCGTGCTGATGGCGTCGGGCACCCGCGGGTACCCGGCCGTCGGCCAGGAGGCCTTCCCGGGTCACATGGCGATCAACAACCAGCTGAAGACCCTCATGTCCGAGGGGGCGACGATCTACGCGTGTCGCTTCGCCATGGGCGCCCTCTACGGCTTCCGCGAGGACGACCTGATCCCCGGGGTCAAGGCCTTCAACCCGCTGGACGTGCTCGACTCCGCGCTCACCGCGTGGCGGAACAAGGCCTTCCAGCTGAACACCTGGACGGTCTAGCCGGTCCACGGCGGGCGATGCCGCTCCCGTGAGCGATCGCGACGACATCCTCAGGCGGTGGCGGCAGGGAGAGGAGCGCCTCTACCCCGTCGCCACCGTCCGTCCCGACCTCTACGAGGCCGTGGTCGGCGTCGTGCGCGCCCTCGCGGACCATCTCTCCACGGTCCCCGACCTCGACGCCCTCGTCATCACGTTCCGCACCGCGGGGCGTGACGACGAGCTGCGGGCGGCGGGGGTGCGGACCGTGGAGCTGTCGCCCGAGATCGACCTCGACCTGGTGCGCGACGCCGCATACCAGGTGCGGGCGCGCGAGCTGTCGATGCGCGCCTCGTCCGAGAGGACGGGGGCCGCGATACGGCGGGCCCGCGCGGCCGGGGAGACCACCGCCGTGATCTGGGCGGAGGGGGAGCGCGAGCTCTGGCCGCCCTACCGGCGCGTCGAGATGTCGGTGTCCACGGGGCGGGCCGTCGCGGTCTCGACCGCGATGGACCCCGACACCATGACGCCGCGCTACGCCCTGGAGGGGATCGCGCTCGACCCCGGCACCGGCGAGGCGCTCGACGCCGAGCCGATCGCGCCCCGGCGCGAGTTCTCCGACCCCGACGAGTGGCGCGCGGCGGCGGCGGCGCTCCGCGAATCCCTCCTGACCAGCTGACGACGGGAGACCCGACGTGTCCCTGCCCGAAGGAATGAAGCGCAACGTGGTCGACGGCCACGCCCACATCGGCGAGATCGAGGCCTGGCCGTTCTACGGCATCGACCATCCCGTGAAGCCGATCGTCTACGACTTCCCGCGGGCGAAGGACTACCTCAAGTACATGGACCGGTACGGCATCGAGCGCAGCCTCTGCATGTCGAACTACGGGATCCCGAAGCCCGAGCAGCCCTTCTCCCTGAACCCCGTGGTGATGGAGGCCGCGACGAGCAGCGACCGCATCCGCGGACTGCTGTGGGTGTCGTTCCTGCCGCGGGACAAGGAGCACACCCTCGAGGCCCTGAAGCACTGCGGCGAGGCCGGGATCATCGGCCTGAAGACGACGTTCCTGCTGGGGGGCAACCCCAACCCCGAGGAGTGGGACGAGGAGACCAAGGCGATCGCCGACATGTGCTTCGACGCCTGCGAGAAGCACGACTACGTCTTCCACTTCCACACGTCGGCCGGCGGCAACAGCGACATCAACAACTTCATCCCGATGGTCGAGGCCTACGGGAAGCGCTGCAAGATCCACCTCGTCCACTTCGGCGGCGGCGTCAGCGGCCACATCAAGCTGGTGCCGAAGTTCCTGCAGTGGGTGAAGGACGGCTACAAGGTCTACACCGACACCTCGTGGGCGATCGGGTTCGGGGCCCGCTGGCTGCTCGTCGAGATCGAGAAGCAGGGGATCGGCGGCGACCGCGTCCTCTTCGGGTCCGACGAGCCGTGGTCCGACTTCATGAGCGAGTACTGGAAGATCGAGGGCGCCCCCGTCTCCGAGGAGCTGAAGAGGATGGTCCTGGTGGACAACTTCACGAAGCTCCACGAGAAGCACTGGTGAGCACGACCCGGATCCCGCCGTCGGACACCGGGTTCGACATCAAGACGCTCGCCGTCGAGCTGCAGTCGCTCGGCGTCCGGACCCGCGGCGGGACCCCCACGGGGCCCGGCGCGACCCGGGCGGGCGGCGCCGGCCCGTCGGACGCCGGCTTCGTCTGGATCGACGGCGCCCCGCTGACCGTCCCCGTGCACGGCGACTACGTGTCGCGGTCCCCGTACGAGCTGGTCATGCACAGCTCGGGCAAGGCGGGGCGGCTGCTGCGCGACGGCGTCGAGATCGGCCCGGTGCACCTGCACCCGCGCCCCCGGATCTACGACCTGGAGACGGCCGACGGGGTGCCGTACTGGAAGATCGCCCTGATGCACCTCGACAGCCTCGCGTCGACGGTGTTCCAGCGGTGCGTCTACTGGGGCACCGACGAGCAGTGCCACTTCTGCGCCATCGGCACGAGCCTCGCGAACGGCCGGACGGTGCCGGTGAAGACGCCGGCGCTGCTCGCGGAGGTGGCGGAGGCCGCCGCGCGGCTCGACGGCGCGAAGGACGTGACCCTCACCACGGGGACGCCGAACCGCGACGACCGGGGCGCGGCCTACATGGCGCGGTGCGCCGAGGCGATCCGCGAGTCGAGCGGCCTGCCGGTGCAGGTGCAGCTCGAGCCGCCGCACGACTTCGGCTGGTTCGCACGGCTGAAGGACAGCGGCGTCGAGGCCCTCGGCCTGCACCTCGAGGTCTGGGACGAGGACGTCCTGCGGCGCGTCGCCCCGGGCAAGCACGCCCAGGGACGCGAGCTCTACCTGTCGGCCTGGGAGGCGGCGGTCGAGGTCTTCGGCCGCGGCCAGGTCTCGACGTACTTCATCCTCGGCCTCGGCGAGTCGGCGCAGTCGGTGATGGAGGGCTGCCGGGCCGCGATCGACCGGGGCGTCTACCCGTTCGTCGTGCCGCTTCGGCCGGCGCCGGGGAGCATCGTGGCGCACGAGACCCCGCCGTCGGTGGACTACATGCGCGAGGTCTACGAGATGGTGGCGCCGCTGCTGGCCGACGCCGAGATGCTCAGCCAGGGCGCCCGCGCGGGCTGCGTGCGCTGCCAGGCATGCTCGGCGCTCAGCACGTTCGAGCGGGCGTTCGGCGGCGGACGCGACGGGCAGCCGGCCGAGGAGGCCGCCTGATGGGCGACCGGGGGGCGGGGGCGGGCGTGGACGTCCGCGTCGCCCGCTCCCCGGAGGACGTCGCCGCGCACCACCGCGTGCGGCGGGAGGTCTTCGTCGCAGAGCAGGGGATCTTCGAGCACGACGACCGCGACGCCTGGGACGACCACGCCCTGAAGGTCGTGGCCGAGGTCGACGGGCGGATCGTGGGGGCGGTGCGCCTCTACCCCCTCGACGAGGCGGGCCTCTGGAAGGGCGACCGCCTGGCGGTGCTGCGCGACGCCCGCCGCCTCCGCGTCGGCGCGCCCCTCGTGCGCTTCGCGGTCGCCACGGCGGGGGGCCACGGCGGCACCCGCATGATCGCGCTCATCCAGCGTCGCAACGTGCCGTTCTTCGGCAGCCTCGGCTGGAGCGCCATCGGCGCCGAGTCGGACTTCCGGGGCACGACCCACCAGGAGATGGAGATCGCCCTCGCCGGGGCCGAGCCGGGGTTCGCCCCCGGCGGCTACGCCTGGGCGTACGGGGTCTGAGCCCCGCGGCGGGCCCCCCGGGTGGGGGATCCGCACCGCCCCGATTCGACGCCGCCCCGCGCGTTCCGTAGGTTCCCGGGCACTGCCGGCGGCCCGTTCCCGAGAACGCCGAGGAGCCGATGGGACACATGCGCGAGCGCGTCCGGCGACGGCGCGTCACGGGGGTCGCGATCGCGGCGGCGCTGGCCGCGGCGCCCGCCGGCGCGGGCGCGGCGCCCGTCGCCCTCCCGCCCGTGGACGTCTCCCCCGCGGGGTCGTCCGCGACGGCCCCGCGCGCGGGCATGGACGCCTCCGGCGCCCTCGTCGTGGTGTGGCAGGCGCCCCGCGCCGGCGGCCCCGCCGTGTGGGCGTCGACCCGGCCGCCCGCGGGCGCGCCCGGCGCGCCCGTCGCGATCTCGGCGGCGGGTGGCGGGTCGGCCCCGGCGCTCGCCGTCGCCCCCTCCGGCGAGGCGGTCGCGGCGTGGTGGCGGGCGGGTGACGCGGGCACGGTGGTGCAGGCCGCCCGCCGTGCGCCCGGCGGCGCGTTCGGCGCGCCCGTGGACCTCTCCGCCCCCGGCGCCTTCGCCCCCCAGGTGGCGCTCGCCGCGGACGGCGGGGCGGTCGTCGCGTGGCTGCGGTTCGACGGCGCCGGCACGGTGGTGGAGGCCGCGGTGCGTCCCCCGGGCGGCGCCTTCGGCCCGCCGATCCCCCTCTCGTCCCCCGGTCGCGACGCGTTCGCCCCGCAGGTCGCGGTCGCACCCGGCGGCCGCGTCGCCGTCGCGTGGAACCGCGGGCGCCCACCCGTCGTCGAGGCGGCGCTCGGCACCCTGACCGACGGGTTCGCCGCGGCCCGGCCGCTCTCGGAGGCCGGCGAGGACGCCTACGACCCCCAGATCGCCCTGACGCCCGGGGGCGGCGCGCTCGTCGCCTGGACGCGCTCCGACGGGGCGAGCGCCCGCACCCAGCTCGCCGTGCTCCCCGCCGATCCCGGCGCCGCCCCGGGCGCACCGGTCTCGGTCTCCGCGCCGGGCGCCGACGCCACCCAGCCCCAGGTCGCGGTCGACGCCGCCGGCGCGGCCGTGCTGACCTGGCGGCGCGGCGCGGGCGGCGCCGAGCGCGTCCAGGCGCTGACGCGGAGCCCCGCCGGGGTGCTCTCCGCCCCCGTCGACGTGTCGCCCGCGGGCGCCGGCGCGGCCGACCCGCGTCTGGCCCTCGACGCCGCCGGGCGGGCCGTGATCGCGTGGCGGCGCACCGACGGCAGCGACCCGCGGGTCCAGATCGCGACCCGCGACCCCGGCGGCGCGTTCGCCGAGCCCGTCAGCGTGTCCGCCCGGGGCGCCGTCGTCGCCGACCCGCGCGTCGCCCTCGACGGCGGCGGCAACGGCGTCGTCACCTGGCGGCGGGCGACCGGCGACGACGACATCGTCCAGATCGCCGGCCTCGACGACGCACCGCCGGTGCTGCTCGACGTGGAGGTCCCGGCGTCGGCGGTGGCGGGCGACCCGGTGCGGCTCGGCGTGCGGGCACGCGACGTCTGGTCGCCGCTCGCCCCCGGACCCACGTGGAGCTTCGGCCCCGGGGCGGGCGCCCTCGGCGCGTCGATCGAGCACACCTTCCCCGTCCGCGGCACCTACCTCGTGCGGATCGCCCAGGCCGACGCGATCGGACGGGTCGCCGTGGCGGAGCGGACGATCGACGTCACCCCGCCCGCCCCGGTCTCGGCGCTGCGCGCGCCCGCCGGGACGCCGCCGCGGGCCGCGACGTCGCTCCGGCGGCCGGTGGCGCTGCGGATCGGGTGGGGCTGGCAGCGCCGCGCCGACCGGGTGTGGCTGCGGGTGACCGGCACCGCCGGACGCGCGCTGGCGGGGCGGCGGGTGATCGTCGAGCGGCGCGTCGGGGGCGGCACCCGTGTGCTCTGCCGCGTGCCGGTCACCCGGAGCGGCCGCGTCGCCGGCCGGTGCCGCGTCGACGCGCTGATGCGCCACGGCACGATCGCCCTGCGGGTGCGGGCACGGGTGACCGCCACCCGGACCACGCGCGCCCGGGCCCTGCCCTACGTCACCCGGACGCTGGTCCCGGCGCCCCGGAAGCCCCCGGCCGCAACCCCGTGAGCGGCTCGGCGGCGAGGTCCCACACCACCTCGCGCACCCCCGCCGACGCCATCCGCAGCACCCCGGAGCCGTCGAGCACGGCGACCGGCGCGGCGCTCAGGCCCCGCGCCGCGGCGCGCGCGGCGATCGCGGCGTGGTCGCCGACGAGCAGGAACGCGTAGGAGGGGAACGCGAGGAGCCAGCGCTCGAGGGTGGTCCCGGCCGGGACGGGCAGGCGGTCCATGTCGAGCTCGGCGCCGAGGCCGCCCGCGCTCTCGCAGAGCTGCAGCAGGGACCCGGCGATCCCGGGCATCGACACGTCGCGCGCGGCCCACGCCTCCCCGGCCTCGGCGGCCTCGGGCATCAGCTCCAGGTCGGACCGGGCGCGGTCGCGCCGGGGACCGCGGAGGTGGCTGAAGTGGTCGCCGTCCTCCCCCGCCACCATCTGCCCCTCCAGGCAGGCGACGAGGGTCACGTGGTCGCCGGGCCGCGCGTCGCGCGCCCGCAGCGTCGCCCGGGCCCGGCCGACGCCGAACGTGGAGAGGGCGGGGGCGAGGCCCTCCTCGATGGTGGCGTGGCCACCGACGACGGGGACCCCGTAGAGGCCGGCGCCGGTGCGCAGGCCGGCGAGGACGGCCTCCGCCACGGGGCGGTCGCCCGCGACGAGGCAGTCGAGCAGCGCCAGCGGCCGGGCGCCGGTCGCGGCGAGGTCGTTCACGACGGTGACGACGCCCGCGACGCCCGCGGGCCCCGGGGACGCCGCGACGAAGCCGGGCCGGATCGCCTCGGCGGCCATCACGAGGTGCCCGGCGCCGTCGTCGATCACGGCGGCGTCGTCGCCGTCGCCGCCGAGGGCGGAGGCCACCGCCCCGAGCTCCCGCTTGCCGCGCAGACCGGGATGGGCGCCCACGAGACCGGCGAGAAGGGATAGGTTCATGTCATGGGCACACTACGGATCGCCACCGTCGGACTGGACCTCATGGCGGAGGCCCTCCGGGCCCAGGACGCCGACGTCACCGCGGTCGACTGGCGCCCCCCGGGAGGGGGCGACCCGGAGGTCGTGCGGGCGCTGACGGCGACGTACGGGGACCCCCGCGTCGGGGAGGCGAACGCCCGGGCGCTGGCCCGCCTGCAGGAGGCGCGGCCGATGATCGTCGGCGCCGGCCCGGCGGGGGAGCTGATCCCCGGGCTCGAGGGCCGGATGGTGCTGCACGCCGGCCCCCCGGTGGAGTGGGAGCGGATGTGCGCCCCGCAGCGCAACGCCGTGACCGGCGCGTGCATCCTGGAGGGGTGGGCCTCGGGGCCGCAGGAGGCCGCCGACCTGGTCGCCCGCGGTGGCGTGCGCCTCGCGCCGGCCCACTCCCTCGAGGCGGCCGGGGCGATGTGCGGCGTCATCTCCCCCTCGATGGCGTGCTGGGCGGCGCGCGACGAGATCGGCGGCGGGGTCGGCTACAGCCCCTTCAACGACGGGCCGGGCGACGCGTTCTGGCTCGGCGTCGGCTCGCCGGAGGCGATCCGACGTCAGCGGCTCATGGCCGACGAGGTCGCGCCGGGCTTCGCGGCGGCGTTGCGGGCCGAGGGCCCGATCGACGCCCTCGCCCTCTGCGCGCAGGGCATCGCGATGGGCGACGACTGCCACATGCGCCACCAGGCGACGACGATGCTGCTGCTGCGGCAGGTGCTGCCGGCCATGGCCGAGCACGCCCCCGCCGCGGTCCTGCCGACGGCGCGCCTGCTCGGCGGCAACGGCCACTTCGCCCTGACCGTGACCATCGCCGCCGCCCGCGCGGCGCTCGCGGGGATCCGGGGGATCCCCGCGTCGAGCCTCGTGGTGTTCATCAGCCGCAACGGCACCGACGCCGCCGTCCAGATCGCCGGGTTGCCGGACCGCTGGTTCACATTCCCGGCGCCGCTGGTCGGCGACCCCCTCTACCGCCCCGGCTTCTCCGACGACGACGCGGCGCCCGACATCGGCGACTCGGCCCTCGTGGAGTGCGCGGGCCTCGGCGGCGCCGCGAGCGCCGCCAGCCCGGGCGTCGCGGCGTTCCTGGGCGGCGGCCTGCAGGACGCGATCGAGCGGACGCGCCGGATGGGCGACATCTGCATCGGGCGCAGTGAGCGGCTGCGGATCCCCACCCTCGACGGCGAGGGCACCCCGCTCGGGGTGGACGCCCGCGCCTGCGTCGACCTGGGCGAGACGCCCCTCATCAACACCGGCATCCTGCACCGCGAGGACGGCGGCCAGATCGGGGCGGGCATCGCCGTCACGCCCGTCGAGCCGATCCGGGACGCGCTGCGCGCCCTGGCGGCGCACCTGGAGGACGGTCCGCGGTGAGCGGCGAGTGGGACGCGGGCAGTTACCAGCGCGTCTCCGGTCCGCAGGTCGAATGGGGGCGGCGCGTCGTCGAGCGGATCCCCCTCCGCGGCGACGAGGACGCCCTCGACGCCGGCTGCGGCACCGGCCGGGTGACGCGGCTGCTGGCCGAGCGGCTGCCCGACGGCACGGTGCTCGCCGTCGACGCCTCCCACGCGATGGCCGAGGAGGCCGCCCGGCGCCTGGCCGACCTCGCGCCGCGGGTGCGGGTGCGGGTCGCCGACCTCCTCGCGCTGCGGGTGGACGAGCCGGTTGAGCTGATCGTCTCGACGGCGACCTTCCACTGGATCCTCGACCACGACCGCCTCTTCGCCCGCATGCGCGCCGCCCTGCGGCCCGGCGGCCGGCTCGTCGCCCAGTGCGGCGGCGCGGGCAACATCGCCCGCACGCTGCGGGCCGCCGACGAGGTCTCCGCGCGGCCGGCGTACGCCGCGTCGCTCGCGGAGATGCCGGAGGCCTGGCTGTTCGCCGACCACCACGCCACCGTCGACCGCCTCGACCGCGCCGGGTTCACCGAGACCCGGGCGTGGCTGGAGGACGCCCCCGTCCACTTCCCCGACGCGGTGGCCGGGGCCGAGTTCCTGGCGACGGTCGTGCTGCGCCACCACCTCGAGCGCCTCGACCCGGAGCGGCGGGCGCCGTTCGCCCGCGAGGTCGCGGAGCTCTGCATGCTCCCCGACGGGCGCATGGAGATCGACTACGTGCGCCTCAACCTGGAGGCCCGGCGCGAGGAGTGAGGCGGGGCCCCGGCCTCAGCGGCCCCCGTACTGCTCCTCGTAGTACCGCCGGTAGTCGCCGCTCTTGATCGGCTCCCACCAGTCGCGGCGGTCCGCGTACCAGGCGACGGTCGCGGCGAGGGCGTCCTCGAACGAGTGGGCCGGCTCCCAGCCGAGGCCGCGGAGCTTCGCCGTGTCGAGGGCGTAGCGGCGGTCGTGGCCGGGGCGGTCGGCGACGTGGCGGATGAGGGACCCGTCGCGGCCGGTGAGCTCCAGGACGCGGCGGGTGATCTCCATGTTCGGCTCCTCGTTGCCGCCGCCCACGTTGTAGACCTCGCCCGCCTCCCCCTTCTCGAGGGCCGTCCAGATGCCGCTGCAGTGGTCGTCGACGTAGATCCAGTCGCGGATCTGCATGCCGTCGCCGTAGACCGGGAGCTGCTGGCCGTCGAGCGCGTTCGTGACGAACAGCGGGATGAGCTTCTCGGGGTACTGGCGGGGGCCGAAGGTGTTGGACCCGCGGGTGATGACCGCGTCGAGCCCGAACGTCCGGTGCCACGCGAGCACCTGCAGGTCGCCGCCCGCCTTGCTCGCCGAGTAGGGGCTGGACGGGCTGATCGGGTCGGTCTCGCGGAACGCGCCCGTCGGGATCGAGCCGTAGACCTCGTCCGTCGAGACCTGGACGAAGCGCCGGACGCCGGCGGTGCGGGCCGCGTCGAGCAGGACGGCGGTGCCGACGACGTCGGTGCTGATGAAGTCCGCCGGGTCGAGGATCGAGCGGTCGACGTGGCTCTCGGCGGCGAAGTTCACGACCGCGTCGCAGCCGGCGATCGCCCCGGCCACGGCGGCGGCGTCGGCGATGTCGGCGTGGACGAAGGTGTAGGCCTCGTCGTCGGCGACGTCGGCGACGTTCGCGGGGTTGCCGGCGTAGGTGAGCTTGTCGAGGTTGACCACCTCGGCCCCGTGGCCGAGCGCCAGGCGGACGAACGCGGACCCGATGAACCCGCAGCCGCCGGTGACGAGAAGCCTCATGAGATCTCCCTGATGTAGTCGTGCAGCGCCTCGCGCCAGGGTCGCAGGCGCGGGGCGTCCGCGCGCGTCACGCGCAGCGGCGAGTGGGCGGGCCGCGGCGCGGGCCGCCCGAACTCCGCGGTGGTGATGTGCCGCACCCGGCAGTCGACGCCGGCCTCGGCGAAGACGGCCTCCGCGAAGCCGGCCCACGACACCTCGCCGCCGCCGGCGGTGTGGTAGATCCCCGGCGGGAGGGCGATGAGGTCCTCCAACGCGGGGGCGAGGTCGCGGGTCCAGGTGGGGCAGCCGACCTGGTCGGCGACGACGGCGACCTCGTCGCGGTCGCGCCCGAGGGCGAGCATCGTGTCGACGAAGTTGCGCCCGTGGGCGCCGTAGAGCCACGCCGTGCGGGCGATGCGGACGCCCCCGGGGTGGGCCGCGACGGCGGCGCGCTCGCCGGCGAGCTTGGTGCGGCCGTAGGCGCCGAGCGGCGCGGGCGGGTCGTCCTCGGCGTAGCCGTCGGCGGCGGTGCCGTCGAAGACGTAGTCCGTCGAGGGGACCACCACGACGGCGCCCACCTCGCGGGCGGCGGCCGCGACGTTGCCGGAGCCGTCGGCGTTGACGGCGGCGGCGCGGTCCTCGTGCTCCTCGGCGCCGTCGACGTCCGTCCACGCGGCGAGGTGCAGGACCGCCTCGGGTCGCACCTCGGTGACGCAGGCCCGCACGGCGGCGGGGTCGGTCACGTCGACCTCCAGGTCGACGGCCGTCACCTCGTGGCGCCCCTCCAGGTGGGCGACCAGGTCGCGCCCGAGCATCCCCGAGGCGCCGGTGACGAGGACCCTCAGACCAGGCCGATCGTCGAGGAGTCGCCCACCATGAAGCGGTAGGCGCGCGGCTTCTCGGACGTGCGGGCGATCGTCACGCCGCGGCCGATGAGGCTGCTCTCGACGCGGGCGTCGAGGTCCTCGAGGCGGCTGTCCTGCAGCAGGATGCTGTGCTCGACTTCGGCGCGGCGGACGACGACGCCCGGCGAGATCGCCGAGTACGGGCCGATGTAGGCGTCCTCGATCAGGGCGCCCGCGCCGATGATGGCGGGGCCGCGGACGGAGGAGCGCACGAGGCGCGCGCCCTCCTCGATCACGATGCGGCCCTCCACCGAGGTGTCGGTGAGCTCGCCGGCGATGCGGGTCTCGAGCACGTCGAGGATCAGCCGGTTCGCCTCGAGCATGTCGTCGATGCGGCCCGTGTCCTTCCACCACCCCGTGACCTCGTGCGGCTCGACCTGCAGGCCACGGTCGATGAGGTGCTGGATGGCGTCGGTGATCTCCAGCTCGCCGCGGGCCGACGGGCGGATCGCGTGCGCCGACTCCATGATCGCGGGGCTGAACATGTAGACGCCGACGAGCGCGAGGTCGCTGCGGGGCTCCTTCGGCTTCTCGACGAGGCGGGTGACCCGGCCGTCCTCGAGCTCGGCCACGCCGTACGACTCGGGGTCGCGCACCTTCTGCAGCAGGATCATGGCGGCGGCGTCGGAGGACCGGAACCGGTCGACGAGCTCGGTGATGCCGTCGCGCAGGAGGTTGTCGCCGAGGTACATCACGAACGGCGACCCGTCGAGGAACTCCTCGGCGGTCAGCACGGCGTGGGCGAGCCCGAGCGGGGCGTCCTGGCGGATGTACGTCGCCCGGATGCCGAGGGCCGAGCCGTCCCCCACGGCGGCCTCGATCTCGGCCTGCGTGTCGCCGACGACGATGCCGACGTCGGTGACGCCCGCGGCGCGGAGCGCCTCGAGGCCGTAGAAGAGGACCGGCTTGTTCGCGACCGGCACGAGCTGCTTCGCGCTCGTGTGCGTGATGGGTCGGAGGCGGGTGCCGGCGCCGCCGGAGAGTACGAGACCCTTGAGCTCGGCCGCCACGCGCGCACCCTAGCAGCCGTCCGATGGGGGCCTCGGTCGTCGCGGACGCCGCTACGATCGACGGCGTGGAACGCGAGGAATGGCTGCGGCGGCGCACCTACCGGGGTGCCGACTACGACCCCGAGCGCCTCGCCCGGGACGCCCGCGCGCAGGGCCTGGCCGTGTCGGTCGTGCTGCCGGCCCTCGACGTGGCCGACACCGTCGGCGCGATCGTGACCTCCGTGCGCGAGCGGCTCGTCGAGGAGGTCCCCCTCGTCGCGGAGATCCTGGTGGTCGACAGCCGCAGCACCGACGGCACCCGCGCCGCCGCGGAGGCGGCGGGCGCGCGGGTGGTCGACGACCGCGACGTGCTGCCGCGCCTCGCCCCCGGGCGCGGCAAGGGCGAGGCGATGTGGAAGAGTCTCGCCGCGGTCCGCGGCGACCTCGTCGTGTGGCTCGACTCGGACGTCGTCGACTTCGACCCGGCCTTCGTCACCGGCCTGCTCGGACCGCTCGTGGACGACCCGGACGTCGGCTACGTGAAGGCCGTCTACGACCGCCACCTCGGCGGCGCGAGCGACGGCGGCGGACGCGTCACGGAGATCTGCGCGCGGCCGCTGATCAACCTCTTCTACCCCGAGCTCGCGGGGTTCGCCCAGCCGCTCTCGGGCGAGGCGGCGGGGCGGCGGGCGCTGCTGTCGTCGGTGCCGTTCTTCACCGGCTACGCCGTGGAGATCGGGTTGCTGATCGACCTCCTCCGCGCGGCGGGCCTCGGCGCGCTGGCGCAGGTGGACCTGGGTGAGCGGCGCCACCACAACCAGCCGACGGCGGCGCTCGGCGCGATGGCCTCCACGATCTCGCAGGCGGTGCTGCGCCGCGTCGCCGAGGAGGGCCGCGCGCCCGCCGGCCTCGCGGGGGAGGGCCTCTACGCCCGCCCGGCGCGGGGCGCGGACGACGCCCTCACGCTGACGGTGCTCGACACGCGGCCCGGCGAGCGGGCACCCATGAGCGACGTCCTGCAGGCGAGCGCGGTCTGAGCGGGTCGTCCAACGGCGCCGGGCACCCGGCGGCGGTCGTCTACCTCGACCTCGACGGGACGCTCCTCGGCCCGTCGGGCTCGATCCTGCGCGACGCCGACGGGCGGTTCACCCACGCCGGGATCCGGGTCTTCGAGCTGCTCGACGCCGCGGGCGTGCCGGTGGTGCTCGTCAGCGGCCGCAGCCGGCGGCGGCTGGAGGCGGTCGCGCAGACGCTCGGAGCCGTGGGGGTGCTGCCGGAGATGGGCGCGACGGACGCCGGCTACCCCGTCCTCCCCGGCGAGACGGTCCACGACGCGATCGCCCGCACCGGGGTCCCCGACGCCCTCCTCGCGGCGGAGCCCGGGCTCGCCCGGCACCCCCTGGCGACGTGGGGGCGCGAGGGCAGCCACGTCTTCCTCGGGCGCGTCGGCGACGCGGCGGCGGGGCTCGTGCACGACCGCAGCGACGGCACGCTGCGCCTGGCCGACAACGGCCACACGGGACCGGGCGACGCCCACATCTTCCACCTGCTGCCGGCGGCGGCGAGCAAGGCCGCGGCGGTCGCGCGGGACGTCGCGGCCCGGGGCGCCGACCCCGCCCGCTGCCTCGCGGTCGGCGACAGCGGGCAGGACCTCGACATGGGGTCGGTGCTCGGCAGCGTCGCGATCGTGGCGAACGGTGCGGCCGCCGACGCGGGTGTCGCGGCACGCGCCCCGTGGGTGACGCGCGGCTCCTACGGCGCGGGCGTGCTCGAGGCCGTCGAGGAGTGGCTCAGGGGGCCGCCGGCGGGGTGACCACCGGCTGGGGGACCGGCTGGGAGCAGACCCGGGCGACCTCCGTCCAGGCCCGCAGGGCGGCCCGGGCGCGGAGGACGCGCGGGCGGGGGGCCTCGGTGCGGCGCGCCTGCGCGAGGACGCGGTGCGCGGGGCGGGCGGTGGGGCAGCGGCCCCAGTCGGCGGACAGCGCCGCGGCGCGCGCGATGGCGGCGTCGCCGGGTGCGGCGGCGGCCGGGGCGGCCGACGCGAGGGCCGGCACGAGCGCGGCGAGAAGGACGAGGGCGGTGACGAGGGCGAGGCGCACTGCGGGCTCCCGGGTGGGACGTCGATCCGTGACGTGACCCACGATGCCGCGCGGCGGCCCCGGCGCCCCGGGCCGGTCGGCCAGTCCGCGCCCCCCAGCCGGTCTAGTCGGCCCGCGCCCCGTGGATCGCCGCGACGGCGGCGGCCGTGGACGCGAGGTCGACCTCGGTGGCGGCGAGGGCCTCGTCGCGGGTGCGGATGCCGCGGCCGATCGCGAGCGCCGCGGTGAAGCCGGCGCGGCGGACCGCGCCGGGGCCGAGGCCGACCTCCCCGCAGAGGGCGACGCACGGGACGCCGGCGGTGGCGCAGGCGGCGGCCACCGCGGCGGGGGCCTTACCGGCGAGGCTCGTCGCGTCGAGGCGCCCCTCCCCGGTGACGCAGCACGTCGCGCCCTCCAGGTGCCGCGCGAGGCCGACGGCGTCGAGGACGAGCGGCGCCCCGGGGGTGAGCTCCGCCCCGATGAGGGCGAGCAGGCCGCCGGCCGCCCCGCCGGCGGCGCCCGCGCCGGCCACGGCCTGCAGGTCGATGCCGGTCGCCGCCCGGATCACCCCCGCCAGCGACGCGAGCCCGGCGTCGAGGCGGGCGACGGCGTCGGGTGTCGCCCCCTTCTGGGGACCGTAGACGTGGGCGGCGCCGTCGGGGCCGTGGAAGGGGTTCGCGACGTCGCACGCCACCTGCACGACGGCGTCGTCGAGGCGGGGGTCGCGGCCGCGGAGGTCGAGGGACGCGACGCGGGACATGTCGGCGCCGCGCCCCTCCAGCACCCGGCCGTCGGCGTCGAGGGCCCGCACCCCGAGGGCCGCCGCGAGGCCGAGCCCGCCGTCGGTGGTGGCGCTCCCCCCGAGGCCGACGATGATCCGGCGGGCGCCGAGGTCGAGGGCGGCGCGGATCAGCTCGCCGGTGCCGCGGGTGGTGGTGCGCTCGGGGTCGCGCTCGTGGTCGGCGAGGCGCTCGTAGCCGGACGCCAGGGCCAGCTCGACCACCGCGACCTGGCCCGGCAGCTCGCCGACCGCGGCGGTGACGGGACGCCCGAGGGGGTCGGCGGCGGTCACGTCGCGGCGGCGCCCGCCGGCCGCGGCGACGAGCGCGTCGAGGGTGCCCTCGCCGCCGTCGGCGACCGGCACCGGGCGGATCTCCGCCCCCGCGTCGGCGAGGCGGATCCCCGCGCCGATCGCCCGCGCCGCCGCCGCGGCGGGCAGGGCCCCCTTGAACGGGGCGGGCGCGACGACCCAGACGCTCACTCCTCGGGCGCGGGCGGCGGCGGCGCCGGGGCGCGGCGCGGCCAGTCGAGCTGCAGGAACCCGACGATCTCGTCGTGCCAGAGGTGGTCGTCGCTCGTCGCGGCGCGGGTCGCGGCGAGGCCCTCCGCGTCGTCGCCGACCGTGACGCGGAAGGGCGCGTCGCCGTCGGAGGCGGTCGCGACGATGGCCCGCGCGACGTCGGCGGCGGGTGTCGGGGAGCGCTCCCGCCACGCCGCGAAGCCGCGGCGGAGGTCGCCGAGCAGGGGCAGGTACGGGCCCTCCCCCCGCGCGAGGGAGCCGGTCGGGCGGGTGGCGCGGGGGAAGTCGGTGTCGACCATGCCCGGCTCGATCGAGCTGACGCGGATCCCGAAGGGGCGGCACTCCACCGCGAGGGCCTCGGCCATCGCGAGGAGCGCGTACTTGGAGGCGTGGTACATCCCGACGAGGGGGTTGGAGAGGCGCGCGCCGATCGACGACGTGAAGACGATCGCGCCGTCGCCGCGCTCCCGCATCGCGGGGAGGACGGCCTGCACCACCGCCGCCGCGCCGAGGAAGTTGGTCTCGAACATCGCGCGGACCTCGTCGAGGTCGACGTCCTCGACCGCTCCCAGCACCGCGTAGCCGGCGTTGCTGACGAGGGCGTCGAGGGCGCCGCCGGCGAGGGACTCCGCCTCGGCGACGGCCGCCGTCACGGTCGCGGCGTCGGTGACGTCGAGCCGCACCACGTGGACGCCGGGGCGGTCGCGGTAGGCCGCGCGTCCGGCGTCGAGGTCGCGCACCCCCGCGACGGCCCGCCAGCCGGCGTCGTCGAAGAGCTCGACGGCGGCACGGCCGATGCCGCGGCCGGCGCCGGTGACGAGGACGGTCCGCGGGTCGCTCACGAGGGGGAGGCTACCCGCCGGGCGGGGCGGCCGGGCCGAGGTGCGAGAGGTCGGGGATCGGCGACTCCTCGGTGATCGCGCCGGCGTCGCGCAACGGCAGCCGCAGCGTGAAGGTGCTCCCGGTCCCCACGACGGAGTCGAGGGTGATCGACCCCCGGTGCGCCGACGCCAGGCCACGGGCGATCGCGAGGCCGAGCCCGGCGCTGCGCCCCTCGCGGGAGGGGTCGCCGCGGTAGAAGCGGTCGAAGACGAAGGGCTGGTCGTCGGGGGGGATGCCCTCGCCGGTGTCGCGGACCGCGAGGGTGGCGTCCTGCCCGTCGCGGCCGACGACGACGTCCACCCGCCCGCCCGCGGGGGTGTGCCGCTCGGCGTTGTCGAGCAGGATCAGCAGGATCTGCTCGACCCGGGCGGGGTCGACCTCGACGACGACCGGCCCGGCCGTCGTCCGCTCCACCGCGAGCGTGACGCCCTCGCGGGCGGCGAGGGGGACGCGGGGGGCGACGACGACCTCGGCGAGGTCGTCGAGGGAGATCACCTCCCGGTCGAGCGGGAGGGCGCCGGAGTCGAGGCGGGCGAGCTGCAGCTGCTCCTCGACGAGCCGCTCGAGGCGACCGGTCTCCTGGCTCATGGCGACGAGGAACTCCCGCCGGTGCCGCTCGTCGACGCCCCCGTCCTCGAGGAGCTCCAGGAACCCCTTGAGCGCGGCGATCGGCGTCTTCAGCTCGTGGGACACGTTGGCGACGAGGTCGCGCCGGGCGCGCTCCAGGCGGCGCTCCTCGGTGACGTCGCGGAGGGTGATCACGGTGCCGGCGTCGTCCCCGTCGGCGAGGCGGGCGACGTGCAGCTCCAGCTCGACGCCGTCGGGCAGCACCACGAGGCGCCGCTCGGTGGCGGCGGCCCCGGGACGCCGGGCGGCGAGGACGGCGTCGCCGATCGCCGGGGGCAGGGCGTCGAGGCGGGCGGACTCGGCCCCCTCCGGCAGCCCCAGCAGCCGTCCGGCGGCGTCGTTGGCGACGGTCACCGTGCCGTCCGGTCCGACGGCGAGGACCCCCTCGGCGAGGGAGCCGATCATGGCCCGGTCGCGGTCGCGTTCGCTGGTGATCTCGGCGACCAGGGACTGGAGGCGCCCCGCCATGCCGTTGAGGCTCTCCCCGAGGGTCACGATCTCCTCGGGGGCGATGCGCCCGCGGGGGTAGCGGGCCGAGAGGTCACCCCCGGCGAGGGTCGCGGCCGTCGTCGCGAGGCGCTGGATGCGACCGCCGAGGACCCGCGCGATCGCGATGCCCGCGAGGGCCGCGAGGCCGAGGACCACGATCATCGCGAGGATCACCCGCTGGCGGACCGCGGCCAGCTCGGGGGAGAGGCCGCTGATGCCGCGCGCCGCGACGATCAGGCCGCTCCCGCCGGTCTCGGGGGAGAACGGGACGACGACGGCGACGGCCGGCGCGCCGGGCCCCCGGACGGTCGGCGGACCCCCGTTGAGGTCGACACGGGGCAGGAGCTTCGGCTCGTCGGGGACCGACTCCACGTACCGCGAGTCGAGCTCCGAGGCCTGGTAGGTGACGCTCACCTCCGCCCCGGTCTCGTTCCGTATGCGCTCCGCGAGACCCGCCAGGCCGGCCTCGGGCCTCAGGACCGGCAGGCGCGTGTCCGCGGCGGCCGCGAGCAGCTCCCGCTGGAGCTGGTCGCGTTCGAGCTTCGCCCGGTCGTCGCGGACGTTCGACTCGAGCGTGGGGAGCACGACGAGCAGCACCGCGAGGCTGGCCGCCATGCCCACGGCGAGCAGGGCGCCGACCAGCCACCCCTGCAGGCCGAAGCCGCGGCGGCGGGTCACCCCTGCGGGCCGTCCCCGCCGAACGCGTACCCCACCCCGCGGACCGTGCGGATGAGCTGCGGGGCCGACGGGTCGTGCTCGACCTTCTGGCGCAGGTGGCGGACGTGCACGTCGACGCTGCGCAGGTCCCCGAAGAAGTCGCCCTTCCACAGGTGGTTCATCAGCTCCTCGCGGGTGAAGACCCGCCGGGGGGAGCCCGCCAGCTTGTGGAGGATCTCGAACTCGGAGTACGTGAGCGGGATCTCCCGGTCGTCGCGCGTCACCGTCCGCGACACCGAGTCGATCTCGAGATCGCCCGCCCGGAGGGGCGCCGAGCGGTCCGGCTCGAGGCGCGCGCGGCGCAGGTTCGCCTTGACGCGCGACACCAGCTCGCGGGGCGAGAACGGCTTCGTGACGTAGTCGTCGGCGCCGAGCTCCAGGCCGAGGACCTTGTCGAGCTCCTCCCCGCGGGCGGACAGCATGATGATCGGGATCGTCCGCTCCGCGCGGATCCGCTTGCAGACCTCGAGCCCGTCGAGGCCCGGCAGCATGATGTCCAGGACCACGAGGTCCACGGGCTCGCGCTCGACCACGTCGAGGGCCTCGTCGCCACGGGCGGCGGTGAGCACCTGGAACCCCGCCTCGCGCAGGGCGTACTCGACGATCGTGCGGATGGACTGCTCGTCCTCGACCACCAGGATGCGGTCGGCCATGTGCGGGGTACCTCCGGGCGCCTTCCGCGATCGTAGCGGGGCCCGCGCCCGCCCCGGCGGGTCTTCTCGGAGCCTTAAGACTCGGGCGCTACCCTGATGTCGTGCCGCCGTACGGACCCCGGACCAACCCCTTCGGCGCGCCCCCGCCGCGCCGTCGCCCGCCGCGCTGGCTGACCGGCGCGCTCGTGCCCGCCGTGATCGGCGGGGTCGTCGCGCTCGGCGGCGCCGCGGTGACCGGCAACCTCGGCGGCGACACCGTCGTCGAGCGCACCGTCGACCCGACCCCCCTCCCCGCTTCGACGACGAGCGCCGGGGCCGCCGCGGCCGCGGCCGAGGGCGACGGCGCGGCGGGCGCGCCCCTCCCGGCCGTGCAGACCGTCGTCGCGCAGGCGTCGCCCGCCGTGGTGAAGGTCACCACCGGGGAGGCCACCAGCGGGGGGCGCCTCGGCTCCGGGTTCCTCGTGGACCGGCGCGGGCGGGTGCTCACCAACGCCCACGTCGTCGACGACGCGCGGACCGCGACGGTGCTGTTCGAGGACGGCACCGAGAGCGAGGCGGAGGTGCTCGGCAGCGACGAGAGCACCGACCTCGCCGTCCTCCAGGTCGCGGACGTCCCCGCGGGGACCCGCCCCCTCCCGCTCGGCCGCAGCGCCGGCCTCGTGGTCGGCGACCCGGTGATCGCGATCGGCAACCCCTTCGGGCTCGACCGCACCGCGACGACGGGGATCATCTCGGCGCTGAAGCGCAGCATCACCGCACCCAACGGCTTCGAGATCCAGAACGTCGTCCAGACCGACGCGGCGATCAACCAGGGCAACTCGGGGGGGCCGCTGCTCGACGGCCGCGGCCGGGTGCTCGGCATCAACTCCCAGATCGCGACGGAGAGCGGCGGCAGCGACGGGATCGGGTTCGCCGTCCCGATCGACACGATCCGGCCCGTCGCCGACGCGATCATCGCGACCGGCGAGCCGCGGCACGCGTGGCTCGGGGTCACCGGCCGCCAGATCACCCCCGCCGTGGCGCGCGGCCTCGGCGACCCCGACGTGCGTGGCGTGGCCGTCGTCGGCGTCGACGAGCGGGGGCCCGCCGGGGACGCCGGCCTGCGGGCCGCGACCACGGCCCCCGACGCCGAGGTGCCGCGGGGCGGCGACCTGATCGTCGCGGTCGACGGGCGCCCGGTGGAGGACATGGCCGACGTCAGCCTCGCCGTCTCCTCGCGGGCCGTCGGCGACCGCGTCACCCTGACGGTGCAGCGCGACGGGGCGACCCGCCGGCTGGACATCGTGCTCGCCGACCGGCCCGACGACGTGGGGGTCGTGCCCACCGCCCCCTGACCGGGGGGCGGGGCCGGCCGGGGGTCAGCGGTTCCGGACCCTCACGTTCTTGGAGGCGCGGGGGCGGAGCTGGGTGGTGCCGAGGAACCGGGCGCTCACCACGAGCCTGGTGGCGGCCTTCGCCCGCTTCGGGCGGATGATCGTCGTGTAGGTGCAGGCGCCCTTGCGCTTCCGGAGGGCGACGGTGCGGACCGCCACCGTCCGGCGGCCGGCCTTCGCGCGGACCTGCACCTTCCCGCCGCAGCGGGCGGCGGGCCGCAGCCGCGGCAGCACCAGGCGGCCGCTCACCGTGATGCGCTTCGCGAGGCCGCGCTTCGGCCAGCGGACGGCCTTCACGATGAGTGACCGCGGCAGCGCCCGCAGCGGGGCCGGGGCCGACTGGACGGTGGGGACGATCAGCGCGAGGGCGCCGAAGTCGTCCTCGCCGGGGATCCCGTTGCCGGGCGTGGAGTCGGGGTCGTAGAGGCTGGAGGCGACGACCTCGGAGGCGACGGTGTACGTGCCGCTGGCGCCCACCGAGACCGGCACCTGCAGGGTCGCCGTCGCGCCCGGCGCGAGCGACCCGACCTGCCAGTTGCCGCCCGCGAACGCGCCCTGGGTGGCGGACGCCCCGCCCTGGGCGACGCCCGCCGGGGCGGGCAGCGCCACCACGATCCCCTGGGCGGTGTCGACGCCACCGTTCGCGACGGTCACGCCGACCGTCGCCGCGCCGCCGACGGGGACCTCCCCGGCGCTGGCGCCGAGGGTGAGGGACAGGTCGGCCACCAGCGGGGGGACGACGCCGCCGACGGGCACGGGGCCGGTGACGGCGACCGAGCGCGCCGGGCTGTCGCCGACGCTGGCCTCGCCGCCGTAGCCGAGGCGGCCGCTCCCGCCGAAGCCCCAGCAGCGGAGGGTGCCGTCGTCGAGGGCGGCGCAGGTGTGGGAGTAGCCGACGCTCAGGGCACGCGCGACACGACCGGGACCGAGGGCGACCGGCCCGACGGTGCCGGGCGTCTCGCCGACCTGGTCGCCGATCGAGTCGGTGGTGCCGTAGCCGAGGCGGCCGTTGCCGCCGAAGCCCCAGCAGCGGACGGCCTCCGTGTCGAGGATCGCGCAGGTGTGCGCCTCGCCCGCGGCGATGGCGATCGCCGAGCGGCCGGGGCCGAGGTCGATGGGCGGCGCGGCGGCCGCGTCCAGGATGTTCGCGGCGTTCCCGTACCCGAGGCGGCCGTCGGCGCCGAAGCCCCAGCAGCGGGCCGAGCCGTCGTCGAGGACGACGCAGGTGTGGCCCTTGCCGCCGGCGACGGCGCGCGCGCGGCGGCCGTTGAGGTTGACGGGTCCGGCGGCGCCGGGGGTCTCGTCGTCGCCGATGTCCGACGTGCCGCCCTTGCCGAGCTGGCCGCCGGAGCCGAAGCCCCAGCAGAGGAGGCTGCCGTCGTCGCGGATGGCGCACGTGTGGAAGTCGCCCGCCGAGATCGCGACGGCCGTGCGCCCGGGTCCGAGGTCGACGACCCCGGCGCTCGCGGGGCTCTCGTTGTCGCCGATCGACGCCTGGTTGCCGTAGCCGAGGCGTCCGGAGACCCCGTTGCCCCAGCAGACGACCGCCCCGTCGTCGCGGATCACGCAGGTGTGGGACGCGCCGACGGTGATGGCGCGGGCGGTGCGGCCCGGCCCGATGTCGACGGCCGGGGCCGTCGCGGGGGAGCGGACGTCGCCGGTCCCGCCGTACCCGAGGCGCCCGTTGGCGCCGAAGCCCCAGCAGCGCACGCTGCCGTCGTCGACGATCGCGCAGGTGTGGAAGTCGCCGGCGGCGATGGCCCGCACGGTGCGGCCCGGGCCGAGGTCGACCGGGGGGGCCGCCGCGGCGCTCAGGATGTTCTGCTCGCCGCCGTAGCCGAGCCGCCCGGCGAGGCCGCGGCCCCAGCAGCGGACGGAGCGGTCGCCCACCACCGCGCAGGTGTGCTCGTCGCCGACGTCGAGGAATCCACCCTGGCTCGAGCGGGTCGGCGAGGACGCCTGCTCGGCGGCGGCGAGGGGAACGACGGACAGGGCGCAGACCGCCACGAACACGAGGGTCGCCGCCAGCCGCGCCCTTTGGATGAGTGGGCGACTCATATATCCGCGTGCTTCGTACCACAGCCGCCCCACCACGTCACGACCTGGAGGGCCCTTTCGGGTGACTCGGTGGCCGCGTTGCGTGACCTGCCACACACGTGCACGGTCACGGCGTGGCGCTCCGCGCCGGTCTATATTCGGAGTCGGTGACCTCCGAGCTGACGATCCGCCCCGCCGCGAGCGCGGATGCCGGCGCGATCGGCGCCATCTACGACGAGGCGGCGGCCGGGGGGTCCGCGACCTTCGCGACCGGGCCGCACACCGCCGAGGAGCGCCGCGCGTGGCTGGCGGCCCGCGAGGCGCGCGCCCCCGTCTGGTGCGGCCTGATGGCCGACGAGGTCGTGGCGTGGTCGGCGCTCGCGCCCTTCTCCCACCGGGCGTGGTACGCGGGGGTGGCGGAGTACACGGTGTACGTCGCCGGCCACCACCACGGCCGCGGGATCGGGCGGAGGATGCTCGCGGCGCTCGCCGAGGCCGCCCCGCGGTACGGCTACTGGAAGCTCGTCGGGATGATCCTGCCCGAGAACGGCGCGGGCCTCGCGCTGGCCCTCGGCGGCGGCTTCCGTGAGGTCGGCACCCACCGCGCCCACGCCCGGCGCCAGGGCGAGTGGCGGGACGTGACGATCGTCGAGCGCCACCTCGAGGTCCCGGCGTGACCCGCCCCGGCGTCCTCGTGCGCACCCCCGTGATGGGGTACCGCGCGGCGTGGGAGGTCCAGGACCGCCTCGCCGCCGCCCGCGCCGCCGGGGCGATCCCCGACGTCGTCTGGCTGCTGGAGCACCCCCCCACCTTCACCGCCGGCCGGCACGGGCGGCGCGAGGACCTGTTCCTCTCCGACGACGCCCTCGCCGCGGCGGGCGCCGAGTTCGTGGAGGTCGACCGGGGTGGCCAGATGACGTGGCACGGCCCCGGCCAGAGCGTCGGCTACGCGATCTGCGACCTGCGCCCCGGGCGGCGGGTGCGGACGTTCGTGGACGGGCTCGTGGGGGCGATGGGCGACGCGGCCGCCGTCGCCGGGGCCGCCCCCGGCGCCGACGCGACGGGCCTCTACGTCGGGGGCCGCAAGCTCGGGAGCGTCGGCATCCGGGTCCGGGGCGGCGTCACCACGCACGGGCTCGCCCTGAACCGCGACCCCGACCTCGACTGGTTCGCGATCATGACCGCCTGCGGGGCCCCGGGGACCGCGGCCACCTCGATCGCCGCCGAGGGCGGCGACCCCGAACGGCGACGGGTCGACGACGCACTCGCCGACGCGCTCGGCGCACGCCTCGGGCTGGACCTGCAGCCGGCGGAGCTCGCCGACCTCCTCCCGGCGGCCGCGGCGGCCTGAGCCCCTAGAGCACCCGGGAGAGGAACCGGCGGGTGCGCTCGTGGGCCGGGGCGCCGAGCACCTGGTCCGGCGGGCCCTCCTCGATGATCCGCCCGCCGTCCATGAAGACGACGCGATCGCCGACCTCGCGGGCGAACCCCATCTCGTGGGTGACGACGACCATCGTCATCCCCCCCTCGGCGAGGGAGCGCATCACCGCGAGCACGTCCTTCACGAGCTCGGGGTCGAGGGCGCTCGTGACCTCGTCGAACAGCATCGCCTCGGGCTCCATCGCCAGGGCGCGGGCGATCGCGACCCGCTGCTGCTGGCCACCCGAGAGGCGCGCGGGGTGCTCGTCGGCGCGGTCGGCGAGGCCGACGCGGCCGAGCATCGCGAGGCCGCGCGTGCGGGCCGTGGCGCGGTCGACGCCGAGCACCGTCGTCGGCGCCATCGTCACGTTGTCGAGGACGGTGCGGTGCGGGAACAGGTTGAACGACTGGAAGACCATGCCGAGGCGCCGGCGGAGCGCGTCGACCGGGGCGCCGGGGGCGGTCAGCTCGTCGTCGCCGAGGAAGACGCGCCCGGAGGTGGGGCGCTCCAGCAGGTTCAGGCACCGCAGGAGGGTGGACTTGCCCGAGCCGGACGGCCCGATGACGCAGACCACCTCGCCGGGGGCGACGTCGAGGTCGACGCCGCGCAGGACCGTGGTCTCCCCGAAGCTCTTGGTGACGGCCTCCGCCCGGATGGCGCTCACGGCGAGACGATCCCGCCGCGGCTCGTGCGCCGCTGGTCACGGGCGATCACGCGGTCCAGGAGCCAGATCAACGGCAGCGTGAACACCAGGTAGAAGATCGCGGCGACGGTCAGCGTGCTGGAGTTGAAGCTGACCGACGAGGCGTCGCGCGCCACGTTCACGACGTCGCCGACGGCGAGGACGCTGACGAGGGCGACGTCCTTCGTGAGGGCGATGAAGTCGTTCATCAGCGGCGGCAGCACGCGGCGGACGGCCTGCGGGAGCACCACGAGCCGCATCGCCTGGTTGCCGCTCATGCCGAGCGAGCGCGCCGCCTCGGTCTGCCCGCGGTCGACCGACTCGATGCCGGCGCGGTACACCTCGGCGACGTACGCGGCGTACACCAGGCCGAGCCCGATGAAGGCGATCTGGAACGGCGTGAGGTCCTGCACCACCGGGATGGGCAGGAACGGGAAGCTGCCGGCCATCAGCAGCAGCACCACCAGCGCCGGGACCGCCCGGAAGAAGTTGATGTACGCGATCGCCAGCCCCCGCAGCACCGCGCCGCCGATGCGGCCCGCCACCGTCCGGGAGCCGGTCCCGGCCTGGCGCGCCACGGCGAGCAGCAGGCCGAGCGCGAGGCAGAGGACCTCCGCGAGCAGCGCGATCTGGATCGTGACCCAGAAGCCCCGCAGGAGGTCGGGCAGGTAGGGCCGCGCCGAGTCCCAGTCGAAGTACTGACGGACGATCTCGTCCACGGCGCGGCCCTCCCCCCTCGTTCGCGTCGTCTACGGGGTCGGCGCCTCGCCGAACCACTTCTCGTAGATCCGGTCGTACGTGCCGTTCGCCCGGATGGTGGCGAGGCCCTCGTCGAAGGCGTCGCGCAGGGCCGTGTTCTCCTGCGGGAACATGAGGCCGAGCCCCAGGTTGCCGGGGACCTCCGCGGCGACCTTCAGCTCCGGCTTCTGGGCGGCGGCGTACGCGACCACCGGGAAGTCGGTGATGGCGGCCTCGACGCGGCCCTGGGCGAGCGCGTTGAAGGCGTCGTCGCCGGTGTCGTACCGCTGGACGGTGGCGCCCGGGACGGAGGCGGCGAGGTCGGCGCCGATGGTGCCGCGCTGCGCGCCGATCGTCGCGCCCTCGAGGTCCTCGAGGGTCGTGACGGTGGAGTCCTGCTGCACGAGGATCGCCTGGTTGGCGCTGAAGTACTGCTCGCCGAAGGCGACCTCCTCGGCACGCTCGGGCGTGACGGTCCACGAGGACGCGGACATGTCGAAGCGCCCCTGCTTGATGCTCAGGATGATGCTGTCGAAGCCCTGGTCGACGAACCGCACGTCCTCGATGCCGAGCTCGGCGGCGATCGCCGTGACGAGGTCGACGTCGAAGCCGACGGGCTCGCTCGAGCCGGGCTCGGTGAACTCGAACGGCGCGTACGGGATGTCGCTCGCGACCGTCAGGACGCCGGGGGTGATAAGGCCCAGGTCCGCGGTCGCGGTGGTGCCGGTCGTGGCGGCGGCGTCGCCGCCGTCGTCATCGTCGCCGCAGGCCGCGAGGCCGACGGCGAGTGCGGCGATCAGGAGGATCGTCAGCAGCTTGCGCATGTGTGGGGCTCCCCGGTCGAAGAATGGGTGAACTTACCCCGTACGAGCACCCCGGAACCCCTCCACAAGGCCTGATCGGACTAGCCGAGGAGCGCCTCCCAGGCGACCAGGGCCGCCGCGACGAGGGCGTCGTCGTCCGGATCCGCCCCCTGCGCCGCGATCGCGTCGCGCAGCGCCTCGGGGTTGAGCTCGAACGGCTCCCACTCGGGGTGGGCCGCGCGCAGGGCCCCCGCGAGGGCCTCCGGGCCGGGGGGCGGGTCGGTCAGAGCAGGTTGACGGCGGCCGCGGCCGCGAGGATCAGGATGATCGCGCCGTACCCGAGGTAGCCGCTCGCGAGCAGCAGGATCCCGAGGGCGACGAGCAGCACGGCGAGGACGCCCCACGCGACCTTGCCGAGGCCGCCGGCGCCGAGCTCCCAGCCGCTCTCGGGCGGGCGGGCCGAGCGTCGGGGCTTCGGGGGCGGCGGGGGGGTGGTCACCGGCCCGACCCTAACGGGCGCCCGGCGGGCGTGCAGGGACCCGGCGCGCCGGCCTAGCGGGTGCGGGCGAGCTGACCGCAGGCGGCGGCCACGTCGGCCCCGCGCGAGCGGCGCACCGAGGCCTCGAGCCCCGCGTCGGCGAGGGAGCGCAGGAAGACCTCGCGGCGCGACTGGGACGACCCCCGGTAGGGGCCCTCCGTCGCGTTGTACTCGATCACGTTCACGTGGAAGCGCCCGTCGCGCAGCAGCCGCGCGAGGCGCTTGGCGTCGGCGGAGGAGTCGTTGACGCCGTCGAGCAGGAGGTACTCGATGAAGACGCGCCGCCCCGTCTGGTCGCAGTACCGGGTGCAGGCCGCGAGCAGGTTGGCGATGGGGTAGCGGGCGTTGATCGGCATCAGTTCCGAGCGCGTCGCGTCGTCGGCGGCGTGCAGGGAGACCGCGAGGCGGACGGGCAGCGGGTGCTCGGCGAGGCGGGCGATGCCCGGCACCCAGCCGACGGTGGAGATGGCGATCCGCCGCGCCGACAGGTTGAGGCCCTCGGGGGCGTTGATCATCGCGGAGGCGTCGAGGACGGCGTCGAGGTTCTGCATCGGCTCGCCCATCCCCATGAACACGACGTTGGTGAGGCGCGCGCCCTGGGCGTCGGCCTCCGTCGCGGCGAGGACCGCCTGGTCCACGATCTCCGAGGCCGTCAGGTCGCGTCCGGCGCCCATCGCCCCGGTGGCGCAGAAGCGGCACCCGAGCGCGCAGCCGGCCTGGCTCGACACGCAGACGGTGCGGCGGCCCTCGGCGTGGGCGATCAGGACGGCCTCGACGACGGCGCCGTCCGCGGCGCGCAGCCCCCACTTCACGGTGCCGTCGCGCGACACCACCCGGGCGTCGGGCGTCAGCGCCCAGAAGGGCAGCACCGCGTCGAGCCGCTCGCGCAGGTCGCGGGGCAGGGTCGAGACCTCGGCCCACCCCCCGGCGCCGGCCCGCTGGGCCTCGAGGGCCTGACGGGCACGGTAGGCGGGCTGGCCCCATTGGGCCAGGATCGAGTGCAGCGCGGCGCGGTCCACCGGCCGAGGGTAGCGGAACGGCGGGGCCGGGCCCGTGCGGGGCGCCGGGGCCGTGTGGCGGGACGCGCCCGCCGATGTCGTTGCGCGTGCAAGCACATCGGCGTATGGTTGAGCGCGCAACGGAAATCGGGAGGGGTCATGCAGCTCGAGGGGATCCACCACATCAGCGCCATCACCGGCGACGCGCCCGGCAACCTCGACTTCTACACGCGGGTGCTCGGCATGCGGCTCGCCGCGAAGACGGTCAACCAGGACGACCCCACCGTCTACCACCTGTTCTACGCCGACGAGGGCGGCCGGCCGGGCGCCGAGCTGACCTTCTTCGAGTACCGGGGGGCGCCGCGGGGCCGCGCCGGGTCGGGGATGGTGCACCGCATCGTCTCGCGCGTCGACTCGGAGGCGTCGCTCGACTTCTGGCAGACCCGCCTCGGCGACGCCGGCGTCACCACCGACCGCGACGACGACGGCCTGCGGTTCGCCGACCCCGAGGGCCTCGGGCACGAGCTCGTCGTGAGCGACGCGAACCCGCCCCTGAAGGCGGTCCACCCCGAGATCCCCGCCGAGCACGCCATCGGCGGCTTCGTCGCGGTCCGCGCGTACGCGCGGCGCCCGCAGGAGAGCGGCGCCCTGCTGGAGGGCGTGCTCGGCGCGACGGCCCTCGGCGACGGCGCCTACGAGCTGCGCGGCGCGCGCCGCGGCGGGCTCATCACGCTCGACGCGCCGCCGGCCGAGCGCCCCCTGAACGGCGCCGGCACCGTCCACCACGTCGCGTGGGGCACGACGGTGGCGGAGCACCCCGCGTGGCAGGGGCACCTGCGCGCGGCGGGCGTCGCCGCGACCCAGGTGATCGACCGCTACTACTTCCACTCCATCTACTTCCGCGAGCCGAGCGGGGTGCTCTACGAGATCGCCGACGACGGGCCGGGCTTCACCCGCGACCTGCCGCTCGAGGAGCTCGGCACCCGCGTGATCCTGCCGGCGTGGCTCGAGCCGCACCGCGAGCAGGTGGTCGCGGGCCTCACCCCGCTGCCCGACCCGCGGGCGGACTGGTCCGAGGTGCCGGCATGACCGGCGTCCCGGAGGTCGCGGGCTGGGAGTACGCCGTCGAGCCGGGCGGCGCCGGCCCCGTGCTGCTGATGCTGCACGGCACCGGGGGCGACGAGCGGGACATGATCGGCCTCGGCCGGGCCCTGGCCCCGGGGGCGACGCTCGTCGCCCCCCGCGGCCGGGTGTCCGAGCACGGGATGGCGCGCTTCTTCAGCCGCACCCCCGCCGACCCGTTCGCGTTCCCCGACCTCGACGAGCGCATCGACGACCTCGCCGGGTTCGTCCGCGCCGCCCTCGCGGCGAACGGCCTGGAGGGGCGTCCCGTGTTCGCCGTCGGCTACTCGAACGGCGCGAACGCCGCGGTCGCCCTGATGCTGCGGCACCCGGGCCTCCTCGACGGCGGCGTGCTGCTGCGGCCGATGCTCCCCGCGCCGCCCCCGCCGGACCTCGACCTCGCCGGCACCGCGGTGCTGGTGGCGGGAGGACGGCAGGACGGGATGATCCCGGCCGACCGGGTGCAGGGCCTCCTCGACGTCCTCCGCGCCGCGGGCGCCGAGGTGCGCGAGCACTGGGAGGAGGGCGGCCACGGCCTCACCCAGGACGACCTGGGGGCCGCGGCGACCTGGCTGGCGGAGCGCGGGGCGGGCGCCCGGTAGGTCACCGCGCCAGGGGCGCGTCGATGGCGGTGTCGGCGGCGGGCGCCGCGGTGCGCGGCGCCCCCGCGTCGAGGCGGGGCATGCGCGACGCGGCGAGCGCGGCGAGGACGAGGAAGGCGGCGGCGAGGAGGAGCGCCGACCGGAAGCCCCCGGCCACCAGGTCGCGCCCCGCGGGCGCGACCCGGCCGAGGGCCCGGTCGAGGCCGGGCGTGAGGTTGGCGTGCAGCACCGCGCCGAGCAGCGCCGCCCCCAGCGCCCCGCCGGTGTAGCGGCTGATGTTCGGCAGCGCCGACGCCACCCCGAGCCGGGTGGCCGGGACGTCGTGGATCGCGGTCATCGTGATCGGGGACGTCGAGACGGCGAGGCCCACCCCGAAGAGGACGATGCCGGGCAGCAGCAGGGCGTAGTGCTGGGCGCCCGCCGTCGCCGCCATCGCGACGGCGCCGGCGGCGGAGACGACGAATCCGGCGGTGGCGAGGCGCTCCGACCCGAACCGGGCGATCGAGCGACCCGCGAGCGGCGCGACGAGCATGAAGCAGGCGGCGATCGGGGTGATGCCGATGGCGAGCTGCACGGCGGTGAAGCCGAGCACCGCCGTGAGGTAGAACGGGAGCAGGATCAGCACCCCGAACAGGGCCGCCGACGAGGCCATCGCCGCGAGGTTCGCCGTCGCGAGGGACCGGCGGCGCAGGAGGCGCAGGTCGATCATCGGGCTCGGCGCCCGCGACTCCTGCCACGCGAACGCCGCGAGGGCCGCGACGCCGAGGGCGGCGGCGCCGAGCACCCGGGGCGATGTCCAGCCCCACGCCTCCCCGCGCGAGAGGGCGACGAGGAGCGCGAACAGCCCGAGGGCGGCGAGGGCGGCGCCCGGCAGGTCGAAGCGGCGGTCCGCGTCGCGGGGGCGGACCTCCACCAGCACGAGCGCGGCGCCCGCGAGGACGACGGCGCCCATCACCGGGCTGAACCAGAAGACGCTGCGCCAGCCGAGCGTCCCGACCAGCACGCCCGCGACGTTGAGCGACAGCACCGGGGCGAGCCCAAGGACGCCCCCCATCACCCCGAGGGCGACGCCCCGCTCGCGGGGGCCGAAGAGCTCGGCGGCGTACGCGTAGGCCGTCGGGGCCATCGCGCACGCCCCGACGGCCTGGAGGATCCGGAACGCGACGAGCGACGGCGCGCTCCAGGCGAGGGCGCAGAGCACCGACGCCCCGCTCAGCACGAGCACCCCGATGACGAACACGCGGCGGCGGCCGTAGAGGTCCCCCGCACGACCGGCGAGGGCGAGCAGCGTCGCCTGCGTCACGAGGAAGCCCGTCACGACCCACGAGATCGCGGGGACGTCGACGCCCAGGTCCTCGGCCATCGCGGGCAGGGCGATGTTGACGATGCTGACGTTGACGACCGAGAGCATCATCCCGCTCGCCACCACCATCAGCGCCATCCAGCGCCAGCGCGGGTGCTCGAGCAGGCGGGCCCGGACCGCCACGACGCGGGCTGCGGCGCGGTCCCTCACCGGCCGAGTGTAGCCCCGGGGTCCGGTACCCTGACCGTGTGGCGACGTCAGGCGAGAAGCTGTGGGGGTACGCCAACCTGGCGCGCCTGTGGTCGTGGACCCTGATCGCCGTGTCAGGGCTCCTGCTGCTGCTGTCCATCGCGATCCAGGCCGCCACGGACGAGGGCCTCGACCTGCGCTGGTGGGGCGCGGCGCTCGGCATCACCGGTCTGACGGGTGTCATCAGCTACCCGCTGTTCCGGGTGTGGCTGCGCAAGACGGCGCTGCCGTCGGTGCGCCTGCCACAGGCCGTCAGGGCGTCCGGTCCCCGCCGCCTGGAGGCCTCGCCGCGCGACTGGCGCCGCTGGGCCGGCTTCACCGCCCTCATCCTGCTGGTCGGCGGCGCGGCGATGCTGGTGTTCCTGATCGGCGTCCTCGGCCGTGGCGGCACCGCGGAGGGCGTCGTCGTCGGCATGCTCGCCGCGTGGGGCGCGGCGACGCTCGAGGACGTCCGCCGCATCGTCGCCGCCGAACGGGCGGAGGGGCGCCGCTACTACGCGGCGTGCACCCGGCCGACGGGTGTCGGCAACAAGCTGGTGTGGGTGCCGCGGCGCACCGCGGACACCCCCGTCACCCCCGCCTAGCGGGTCCCGTCGCGCTCCATGTCCGAGAAGAGGCGCTCGGGCCTGGCGGCGTAGATCTCGGCGAAGCCGCAGCGGACGCAGACCTCGGCCCGCAGGGCGCTCACCCGTCCGGAGGCCATCAGCGAGCGCCGGCGCTTGAGCGACACCACCCCCGAGACCACGCACGGCTCGACGGGACCGGAGCACTTCGGGCAGGTGTCGGACACGGTGCTAGGATACCCCCATGGGTATGGATGGCGGCGAGGAGGCGGGCGTGGACGTCCACGACATGATCATCATCGGCGGAGGCCCGGCCGGGTACACGGCCGCAATCTACGCCGCCCGGGCGAACCTGTCGCCCCTGGTGGCGGAGGGCTTCGGGGCCGGTGGTCAGCTCATGCTGACGACCGACGTCGAGAACTTCCCGGGCTTCACCGACGGGATCCAGGGCCCCGAGCTGATGCACGCGATGCGCGGCCAGGCCGAGCGCTTCGGGGCGCGGCTCGTCGCCGCCGACGTGACGAAGGTGGACCTCTCGCGCCGGCCGTTCGCCGTCTGGATCGACGACGAGGAGCACCTCGCGCGGTCGATCGTGATCTCGACGGGCGCGTCCGCGCGCTGGCTCGACCTCCCGAGCGAGGGCCGGCTGCGCGGCTTCGGCGTCTCGACGTGCGCGACCTGCGACGGCTTCTTCTTCCGCGACAAGCCGATGGTGGTGGTGGGCGGCGGCGACTCCGCGATGGAGGAGGCGTCGTTCCTGGCCCGCATGGCCTCGTCCGTGACGATCGTGCACCGGCGCGACGAGTTCCGCGCCTCGCGGATCATGGTGGACCGGGCCCTCTCCAACGAGAAGATCCACGTCCGCTACAACGCCGTCGTCGAGGAGGTCGTCGGCGACGACAAGGTCGAGGCGGTGCGGATCCGCGACCGCGTCACCGGCGAGGTCGAGGACATCCCGGCCGCCGCGATGTTCGTGGCGATCGGCCACGACCCCAACACCGGCCTCTTCGCCGGCCAGGTCGACCTCGACCCGTCCGGCTACGTCGTCACCGACGGCACCCGCACGAGCGTGGAGGGCGTCTTCGCCTGCGGCGACGTGCAGGACACCGAGTACAAGCAGGCGATCACCGCCGCCGGCAGCGGATGCATGGCGGCGATGGACGCCGAGCGGTGGCTCGAGGCCACCGCCCACGAGCAGACCAGCGACGCCCCGACCGGGGTGGTCGCATCAGGAAAGGACGCGTAGATGGCCGAGAACGTCGTGGAGATCACGCAGGACAACTTCCAGGGCACCGTCCTGGAGAACGAGAAGCCGGTCCTCGTCGACTTCTGGGCCGAGTGGTGCGGACCGTGCCGCACGATCGCCCCCGTCGTCGAGCAGATCGCCCAGGAGCGCGACGGCAGCCTCGTCGTCGGCAAGCTCGACGTCGACGCGCACAGCGCGATCGCCCAGCGTTACAACGTCCAGGGCATCCCGTTCATCGGGCTGTTCGAGAACGGCCAGCTCACCCGTCACGCCGTGGGCGCCATGCCGAAGGCGCAGCTCGAGCGCGCCCTCGGGCTGGAGTAGCGCGATGCCGAGCTACGACCTCGCGTGCGTGGAGTGCGAGCACCCGTTCGAGGCGTTCCGGCAGGGGTTCCTGCGTGACGAGGACCGCGTCTGCCCGTCCTGCGGTGCGGCCGACGCCCGCCAGCTCTTCACCGGCTTCGTGACCGCGCGCCCCTCACGGGGCGACGGCGCGCCGTCGGTGGTGGGCTTCGGCGGCGGCGGCGGAGGGTGCTGCGGCGGGTCCTGCGGCTGCGGCGGAGGGTAGGGCCGTGGCGACCACATCGCCCCGCCCGTCGTCGTCCGACGGCCTGGTGCTGCGTCTGCGCCGCGCGGAGGGCCAGCTCCGGGGCGTGCAGCGGATGATCGAGGAGGGGTCGGACGCGAAGCAGGTCCTGACCCAGCTGGCCGCCGTCAAGGCGGCCGTCGATCAGGTGGGGATCCACCTCATGTCGGAGCGCCTGCGGACGTGCGTCGCGAACGGCGACGAGGACTGCGCCGAGGCGTTCGAGGATGCGATGGCGACGCTGCTGCGGTTCGCGTCGCTCGGGCGCTGACGGGACCCACCGGGACCACCGGAGCGGGTCGGGGGGTCGTGCCGCGCTGGTTCGCGGCCGGCCTCAGCCGGGCGCCGTCGCGGCTGCCCATGACGAGGGCCCCTGCCGCCACGCACCGGATGCCGCGGGCGCCCCGTGGGGCGTGGACCGTCGCCATCTCGCGCGTCACCTCCACCGAGCCGCGCGCCGCCAGCCGGTAGGAGTTGGTCAGGCCGGGAGCCATCGCGCTCCCAGCCTAACCGCAGCGGGCCCGGGGCGTCCACGTCGCGCGTGCGACGACCCCGGGCCGGTGCCGGCCCGTCCGGATGGAGGGCCCCATCAGATCGCCGCCACGGAGATCCCGGTGCGGCCGCGGCGCTCGACGGCGGTGCGGCGGAGCGCGGAGCACACCGACAGCGCGACGCGGTAGCCGGCGTCGGACTCGGCGCCGGTCATCACCATCGTGCAGGCGGCGCGGCCCGAGAGGGAGCGCACCAGGCGCCGGGGGCGCTCGGAGATGATCATCATCGGCCGGTCGTCGGCGTGCAGGCCGTCGGCGAGCTGGCGCCAGTCGGCGTCGTCGCCGCGGAGGTCGAGCATCACGATGTCGCCCGAGGCGGGCGGCGTCCGGTGGGAGGCGGCGTCGGCCGCGAGGACGACGTAGCCGAGCCGGGTGAGGGTCTCCTCGAGGGCGGAGCGGCCGGCCCCGTCGGAGCCGAGGACCAGGATCTGGGTCTGGTGGTGCATCTGTTCGTACCCCATATCGCGAGAGTTTCTGCGCGGTCCCCGCATCGGGCGGGGGGCGCGGGACGCGGATCGACCCTGTCGAGGACGCACCTCGACCGGGTCGGGGGCCGAACTAGCCGGGCCGGCGGACCGCCATGCCGTGGCCGCTGCGGGGACCGAGGAGGCCGAGCAGGTACACGCGCTCGGACAGCTGCGGACGCGGCGCGTAGGCCGCGAGCAGGAGGGTGCCCAGCAGGATGAGGAAGACGATGCTCGACGCGGGCGGGGCGCCCGAGCCGGGGAGGACGTAGCCGGCGAGCACCTCGAGCAGGCTCGCGCCGGAGGGCACGCTGCCCTCGGGGGCGACCAGGCGGGGCGCGGTCGAGAAGGCGTCCGTCTCCGGGGGCTCCGTGGCCGTCGCGAACGCGTCGGCGGCCTGCTGCCGGTGCGCGGTGACGACGGGGCCGGTCGTGGAGAACGGGTCGCGCATCGCGGCGCCGAGGCCCGTGTCGGTCAGGAGCCCCGGTGCGCCGGCCGCGCGGTCCGCCGGGGCGGGACCGAGGGGCGGGGCCGGGTCGGGCGAGGTGGGGGCGCCGAGGGCCAGGGTCACATCGGGGCCGGTCGACGGGGTGCCCGGGCCGCTGGTCGTCTCCGGGAGGGTGGGCGGTGCCACCGGGAGGCGGACGACGGGGACCGGGGTCGTCGTGACCGGGTAGAGGACCGCCGGGCGGGCGCCGGGGTCGTCCGGGGTCGCGCCCATGCCGGGCGTGAGCTCGGGGAGCGCGGGTGCGAGCACCGGCTCGAGGACCGGGACCAGGATCCCGGGGATGTCGATGACCGATCCGGCCGGCGCGGGCGCCGGGGTCGGGTCGGTGGCCGGGGCCGGCTCCGGGGACTCCGTCGCGGGCGACGGGGCCGGGGCCTGGTCGACCGGCGTCGGGGTGGGCTCCTGCGCCACGGGCTCCTCGGCGACCGGCGCCTCGGAGGCGGGCGGCTCCTCGGCGGGGGCCGGGACCGGCTCCTGCGCGACGGGCGCCTCGCTCGCGGGCGTCTCCTCGGCCGGCGCCTGCGAGGCGGGGGCCTCGCTGGCCGGCGCCTCGGAGGCCGGGGCCTCGGACGACGTGGCCGGCGGGTCCATCACCGCGGCGTCGTCGGCGAGGGCGACGGCCGGTGCGAGCACCGCCAGGAGGACGGCCACCAGCAGCACGCGCAACAGCGTCACGAGGGACGAGGTGTGTGTGGGCGGGGCCGGACTCACGAGAAAGTCGCCGTATTCACCGATTCCGACAGCGGGGGCAGGAGTATCGAGCGCGCCGAAGATACACCGGATCGGTCCGTCAAGCATCAATTCCGTGGTGCATGTCGTGTCACGTGGATCCAGGTGTTTCACCTTTTGCAGTATTCGACGAGCGATGTGAGTGACGTGACGCGCGGGCACGGCCCGGGCGGCAGGCTCCCGTCGCGGTCGACGAGCACCGCGCGGACCCCGGCGGCGGCGGCCCCGGCGCAGTCGGCGTGCGGCAGGTCGCCGCAGTGGAGCGCGCGCCCGGGGGGCACCCCGAGGGCCTCCAGTGCGTGGCGGAAGATCGCGGGGTCGGGCTTCGCCGCGCCGACGCCGGCGCTCGTTGCGACCACCCCGAAGCGGTCCGCGACGCCGAGGCCCTCCAGCACGTCGGGGAGCGCGTGGTCCCAGTTCGACACCACGCCCAGGGCGACGCCGGCGGCGGCGAGTGCGTCGAGGGCCGGGACCGCGTCGGGGAACAGGGTGAAGCGCAGGCTCCCCACCAGGATCGGGGTGAGGACGTCGAGGTCGGGGGCGTCGCCGCCGAGGGCGTCGCGCAGGACGCCGGCGCACTCGCGCCGCAGCGCGGCGAGCGAGGGGGCGTCGCGCCCGCGCCCCAGGTTCGCCCGGTAGTGGAGGACCTCGGCCCGGAGGGCGTCCGCCACGCGCGCCGCGTCGTGGACGTGCCCCGCGCGCGCGAGGGCCGCCCGCAGGAGCGGCACGGGGGGCTCCAGCGCGAGGAGGGTGCCGTGGGCGTCCAGGAGGACGGCGTCCACCGGCGAACCGTCACGGTGGGGATCAGCGGGGTGCTGGGCTATGATCCCGCGTCCTCTCGGCGCTGGGGGTTCGCGGCATGCGCGTTTCTCGGGGGCGCGTCGCGATCGCGGTCGCCCTGGTCATGGTGATCGCCGTCGCGGCGGTCCCCACGCTGGTGGCGGAGCGGTACACGGACGGGCCCGGTGGGGCGGAGGTGGGTCATGCGAGGCTCGATCGCGGATGGGAGTTCGTCTATCACGCCGTGCGGCTCTCCCGCGGCGCCCGCCTGCCCTCGGAGGACTTCGCGATCGTGCGTGCGCGCAGCGCGTGGGCCGGCCCGCCGGCCGTCGCCCAGGACGTGGAGCTCGTCTACTCCGACGGGCCGTTCGACGTCCCCGTCCCGCCCGGCGGGACCGCGCCACCCCCTGAGCGCCGCCGCGCCGAGCCGCTGTCGCGCCTCGGGTGGGTCGTCTACGGCCGCGTCCGCGGCGGGCCGCTCCAGATGATCGGGCTGCTCGACTACGCCTCCGGGCGCGTGGCCTGGAACATCCGCCCGCTGGAGGCCACCCCGTGAGCGACCTCCGGCGACGCCGGCGCGGCCGTGCACGGCGCGCCCGGCGCAAGCGGACCAACCTCCTGCTGATCGTGAGCGGGCTGCTCGTCGCCCTGATCGGCGGCGGCGCCCTCGTCACCGCGCTCGCCGTGCACTCGGTGGCGCAGCGCCTCGAGGCCGAGGGCGGTGAGCTCAAGGAGATCCGCCTCGGGCAGAACACCCGCATCTACGACAAGAACGGCGACCAGCTCGGCATCGTCGCCGGCGAGACGAACCGCACCGTCGTGGGCACGCGGCGGATCCCGCAGGTGCTGAAGGACGCGACCGTCGCGATCGAGGACAAGCGCTTCTTCGAGCACTCCGGCGTCGACTACTACCGGCTCGTCGGCGCGGGCGTGCGCGACCTGCAGAGCGGCGCCGCGACCCAGGGCGGCAGCACGATCACGATGCAGCTCATGAAGAACCTCTACGAGCCGCAGGCCGACCGCACGTTGTCGAAGAAGATCGAGGAGGCCTACCTCGCCTTCCAGTACGAGAAGAGGTACACGAAGGACGAGATCCTCGTGAAGTACCTCAACGGGGTGTTCTACGGGCAGAACGCCATCGGCGTGCAGGCCGCGTCCCTGACCTACTTCGACAAGGACGTCGCCGACATCAGCCTGCCGCAGGCCGCCCTTCTCGCGGGGCTGCCGCAGGCGCCGAGCCAGTACAACCCGTTCCAGAACCCCGACGACGCCCGCGAGCGGCGCAACCTGGTGCTCGACCAGATGGCCGAGCAGGGCTACATCACGCAGGAGCGGGCCGACCAGGCCAAGCGCGCCGGCATCGCCCTGAAGCGCGGGCAGGCCTACAAGCGCAAGCGGGAGGAGTACTTCTTCGAGTACGTCCGCCAGGAGCTGATCGACCGCTACGGCGCGGGCGAGGTCCAGAAGGGCGGGTTCAAGGTCTACACGACCATCGACCCGGCGCTGCAGAGCGCGGCACGGCGCGCGATCCGCGAGAACCTCTTCTACGACGACGACCCCGCGTCCGCGGTGGTGACGGTCGACTCGCAGAAGGGCTTCATCCGCGCGATGGCCTCGAACCAGCGCTTCAGCGACAACCAGTTCAACTTCGCGACGCAGGCCGAGCGCCAGCCCGGGTCGACGTTCAAGACGTTCGTGCTGACCGAGGCGATCCGGCGGGGCATCAACCCGTACACGACGCTCTACGCCAGCAAGAAGCTCGACTTCGTGGACGACCAGTACGGGCCGATCGACGTGGCGACCTACTCGAACTCGTACCGGGGGGCGGTCCCGATCGCGTCGGCGACGCTCAGCTCGGACAACGCCGTCTACCAGCAGCTCACGCTCGACCTGGGCCCCCAGGACATCATCGACCTCGCCTACAAGATGGGCATCTCCCGCGACCGCGAGCTGCCCGACGTCGCGTCGATCGGCCTCGGCGCCGGCGAGGTCACGCCCCTCGACATGGCGACGGCCTACGCCCCGCTCTCGAATGGCGGGATGAGCGTGAAGCCGATCGCGATCCGCAAGATCGAGCTGCCGAACGGCAGGAGCGAGACGTTCGCCCCCGAGCGCAAGCGGGTGTTCTCGGACGGCGTCGCGTACGAGGTGACCCGCATCCTCGAGAGCAACGTCACCGGCGGCACCGGCGGCAACGCCCAGATCGGCGTCCCCGTGGCCGGCAAGACGGGCACCACCGACGACTTCGCGGACGCCTGGTTCGTGGGCTACACGCCGCAGTACTCGACCGCCGTCTGGGTCGGCTACCCCAACTCCACGGGCCCGAAGCGGTACATGACGAGCGTGCACGGCATCGCCGTCGCCGGCGGCTCGTTCCCCGCGCTGATCTGGGGCGACTACATGCGGGTGCTGGTGGAGCGCCTCGGCGGGTCCGGGTCGTTCCCGCTGCCCGACGACCCCGTCGAGTGGGCGCCCTTCTCCAGCGACTTCACCCGCGCGGCGGGCGCCGTGCGGGCCGCGTCGGCGCGCTCCGCGGCGGCGTCGAGCGCCGCCAGCGAGTCGACCCCGTCCACGGACCGGGTCCCGACCAGCACGCCGGCCGCGCCCCCGGTGACGCCGCCCCCGCCGACGGCGCCCGCCCCCACGCCGACGCCGACCCCCACCCCGACGCCGACCCCCACCCCGACCCCCCCGGCGGTCCCCTCGACGCCGGCGACCCCTCCGCCGCCGCCCGCGACGACCCCCGCGCCACCACCGCCCGCGACGCCATAGGATCGGACCCCCGCCCCAGGCTGGTGCCATCGCGCGGATGAGACGGATCGACCGACAGAGCGCCGCCCGGGCGGCGCAGGCGGCGGCCCGCCCGCTCGGCGCGGCCCTCCTCGCCGGGGTCGTCACGGCCGCGCTGCTGCTGTTCGGCCCGCCGGGCGGCGACCAGGCCGCCCACCTGTACCTGACCCAGTCGTGGCGCGATCACGGCTGGGAGCTGTGGGACAACTTCTGGTACTCGGGCCGCTACGCCCAGGTCAACTACAGCCTGCTGTTCTACCCCCTCGCCGCGCTCCTCGGCTGGGGGACGGTGGTGGTCGGGTCGTGCGCGGGCGCCGCCGCGGCGTTCGCGGCGCTGCTGCGACGGCGCTGGCCGGCCCTCGCCACGGGTCCCGCCCTGCTCTTCGCCCTGCTGGTGCCGCTCGGCGCCCTCGCGGGCACGTACCCCTTCCTGCTCGGCCTGGCGACGGCGCTCGGGGCGATCGTCGCCCTCGACGCCGGCCGCCGCGGCGCCGCCCTCGCCGGCGTGTTCGTCACCGCCCTCGCCCACCCGCTCGCGCTCGCGTTCCTGCTGGTCGTGCTGATCGCGGTGGCCGCCGCGAGCCGCGGCTGGTGGCGCACCCGCGGCAACGTCGTCCTCGCCGTCGGGACCGGCGCCGTGGCGGGCGCGCAGGCGCTGCTCCTGCGCGGCTTCTCGACGGGCGACGCCAGCTACCCGTTCGACCCGAAGGACGCCATCGCGATCACGGGCTTCTGCGCCGTCGGCCTGCTGCTGACGCGGGGGCTGCCCGACCAGCGCCTCCTGCGGGCCGTCTTCCTCGGGTACGCGGTGCTGGCGGTCGCGGCGTTCGCCGTGTCCTCGCCGCTCGGCGGCAACGCCGTGCGGCTGATCCTGCTGATGGGCGCGCCGCTGCTGCTGCTGCCCCTCGCCGCCCGCGGCTTCCGCCCCCGGGGCCTGACGGCGGTCTGCCTCGTCGGCGTGCTGATGTGGCAGACGATCCCCGCGGTCGCGGGGTGGCGCACGGCCTCCGAGTCGCGCGCCCAGGACAAGACCTTCTGGTACCCGGTGATCGCGTGGACGGAGGCGCACCAGGACCCCGACTACCGCGTCCAGGTGGTCGCGACCGCCGACAACTGGGAGGCCTACTACCTCGCGCGGCGCGACGTCCCCCTCGCCCGCGGGTGGTTCCGCCAGGACGACTTCCCCGCGAACGCCGTCCTCTACGAGGACCTCACCGCCCGGCGCTACGCGGCGTGGCTGCGGCGGACCGGGGTGCGGTACGTGTTCCTGCCGGACGACCCCCTCGACTACAGCGCCACCAACGAGGCGGCGCTGCTGCGGTCCGGGCGGTCCGGGCTCGACGAGATCGCCCACATCGGCGGCTGGACCGTCTTCGAGCTGCCGCGGCCCACGCCGATCGCGACGCCCGCGGACGGCATCTCCGTGCTGGCGCTCACCTCCAGCGCCGTGACGCTGCGCGTCGCCGAGCCCGGCGTCTACCGGCTGCGGCTGCGGTACACGCCGTACTGGCGCGTCGAGAGCGGCACCGCGTGCGCCGCGCCGCGCGAGCCGTGGGGCACCGACCTGCGGGTCACCGAGGCCGGCGTGGTGCGCCTCTCGTTCGACGTCCGCCTCGGCACGTTCGTGGACGCGGTGCTCGGCGGCGATGGTGGCTGCGGCACCCCCGTCCTCGGCCCGCCCGCACCCGGGGCCCCCGCCCCCGGCTGACCCGGCGGGGCGCTTGCGGCGCGGCGGCGGAGCGGACAACCTGCCGCGATGGCCGCCGACGACACGCTCCGCGTGCTCACCTGGAACCTCTTCCACGGACGCGACGGGCTCCCCGGCCTCGGGGCGACGCGGCGGTCGACGTGGCGGCGGATCCCCGAGGACGACGGCGTGCACATGCACGTCAACCGCAAGCTCACGGGCCTGATGGCCCGGCGCATCGCCGGGTGGGCGCCCGACGTCGCCGCCCTCCAGGAGGTCCCGACCGGCGCCATCCGCGAGATCGTCGCCGTCACCGGGATGCGGGCCGTCTGGACGACGACGGGCCCCCTGATCGGCCCGGCCCGCCTGCGCGACGCCCTCGCCGCCCGCAACCCCGACCTGTGGCGCACCCACGAGGGCAACGCCAACGTCCTGCTCGTCGCCCCCGGCCTCGGCGTCGAGGAGGGGAGCGCCCGGGCGGTGCGCCTCAACCCGGTCCGCACCATCCTGCGGGCGGCGCGCGAGCTCGGCCCGGAGCGGGGTGAGCTGGTGCGGTACCTGCCGGAGCCGCGGCGCCTGGTCGTGGCCCGGGTGGTGCTGCCCGGGGGCGGCCGCGTCGCCGTCGGCTGCACCCACTGCCACAACGCCCGCCACCCCGGCGTGGTGGGACGCGAGATCCTGCGCGCCGCGGCGAGCGTCGGCGACGTCGCCGGGGGCGGGCCGGCGGTGCTCGCCGGTGACCTGAACGCGCCGCCGAGCCACCCCGCGATCGCCGAGCTCGGCGGCATCGGGTGGGAGGGCGCCGCCCCCGTCGCGGGGATGGGGATCGACCGGATCCTGCACCGCGGCCTGCGGGTCGGGGAGCCGGTGCGCCGCCTCGACCCCGCCGAGCGCGACGCGGGGGTGTGGTGGCGGGGCCGCGCCCGGCGCGTGCGCCTCTCCGACCACGACCCCGTGATGGCGACGTTCCGGCTGCCGCCTACGGCGAGCGCATCGTGAGCTGCGCGACGAGGAGCACGATCAGGAGGACCGCGGCGGCGGCGGCCCACCGGGCGCGGCGGCGGTCCTCGCCGACCCAGTCGGCGAGCGGCCACACCAGCGGGAACGCCATCAGCCCGAACCGGGCCATCGACGTGATCGTGCCGCTCGACAGGGGCACCGCCAGCACCGCCGCCGAGTAGGCGACCCAGGGCGACCGCAGCCCGCCCTCGGACCGCCAGAGGCGGGCGAGGAGCCAGAGGTAGCCCGCGAGGAACGCGAGGTCGCGTGCGGTGGCGTGCCACGCCGCCGTGAGGGTCCCCTCCCGCACGAGGTCCCACCCGGCGCGGATCTCCTCCGGCGCGGCGGTGACGAGGCCGATGCCGAGCTGGCCCCGGTCCCACGCGCGCTGCGCCTCGAACGGGAGCATCGCCGACCCGCGGGCGACCGCCATCCAGGCGAGGAACGCGCCGACCGCCGCGACGCTCGGCAGCACCGCGACGGCGGCGCGGCGCCACCGGCCGGGTGCGTCGTCCTGGAGGGCGATCATCCCGACGAGCAGCGCGACGATCCCGCCCGTCGGCCGGGTGAGGGCCGCGACGCCCGCCACCACCCCGGCGAGCGCGTACCTGCCGCGCACGGCGAGCAGGGCCGCGAGGACGGCGCACATCAGCGCGATGCCCTCGGTGTAGGCCATCGAGCAGTAGACGGCGGGTGGCAGCAGGGCCAGCGTCCACGACGCCCGCAGCGCCGCCTGCGGCCCCATGCGGCGGTCGGTGAGGGCGTGGAGGCCCGCGATGGCGCCGAGGAACGCGAGGTTCGAGACGACGAGGGTCCCGACGAACGGGTTCAGGCCGACGGCGAGGAACGCGGCCATGACCCCGGGCAGCAGCGGGAAGAAGGCGAGGTTCGTGAAGACCTCGCCGACCTGCCCCATGTCCTCGGCGTAGCCGTTGCGGGCGATGTCGAGGTACCAGGTGGTGTCCCAGCCGCCGAGCTGGTCGAGCCAGCCCGGCACGGCCGGGTCGACCCCCCTTGTCGGCACGCCGAAGGCGAGGCTGCACACCACGCCGACGACGAGCACCAGGGCCCGTGACGTCGCCCACGCCGCGACCGGGGGGGTGCGCCACCACGCGGCGGCGCCCCCCGGCTGCGGGCGGCTCACCGGCGGCGCCCGGCCCAGGTCACCATCGCCCCGAGCACCAGGAGCATGGCGGCGAGCAGCACGGTGACGAGCGCGGCCGGCTGCACGTCGACCTCGGCCGGCACGACCTCGGTGCCCCCCGGCAGGACGGCCTCGAGGCGCACCCGGGGCGCCGACGCCGCCCACACCGCGAACCCGAGCGCGAGGGCGCCGGAGAGGGTGGCGAGGGCGCCGGTCCACACCCCGGCGGTGCGGCTGTCGCGCCGCGCCGACACCATCGCCGCCCCCGCGACGACGGCGAGGACCCCGATGACGGGCATCAGCAGCAGCTGGCCGGCGCCTGCGAACCCGGAGGCGCTGACCGCCCCCGCCGCCCGCGGCGCCGAGTACCAGGCGAACGCCGGCAGCACCGCCAGGGCGCCGCCGAGGGCCATGAGGACGACGCCCACGAGGCGGCCCCTCACCGCAGGGCCGCCACGCGCTCGCGGTGGAGGACGACCACGCCGTCCTCCTCGAAGACGATCCGCATGTCCGGCCGGGCCCGGAGCGCGGCGAGCCGGATGGCGTGGGCGGTGGGCAGCAGCCGGTCGCCCAGGTAGGGGCGGGCGGCGTCGACGACGACCCAGTCGGCCTCGCCGATCACCGGGTACGTGAGGATGCGCTCGCGCTCGGACAGGTGGGCGCCGAGCAGGTTGCCCGCCGAGACGGGGACGTCGTCCGGGATCACCGCGACGGCGCGGGCCATCACCCGCGAGTGGTCCGTGACGCGGTACTGGTCGAGGCGCTGGTTGTCGGATCCGATGAGGGGCGCGTCCCTCCACCATGGCAGCGGCCCCATGGACAGGCCCGACACCGCGACGACCGCGACCCAGGCGACGGCGACCCGGCGGGGGTCCTCCAGGGCGCGCACCAGCAGCTCCGGCCGCCCGGCGCGGCGCAGGCGCGACAGGCCGAGGATCGACGCGGCGACGAGGAACGGGACGATCACCGCGACGTACTGGAACTCGATGGAGTACTGGGGGAACCAGTCGGCGAGGACGTTGATGGCGATCTCGGGGAGCGCGCCGGCGGCGAGCAGCGGCGCCGCGAGGGGCAGGAGCAGCAGCGGGGCGAGCAGGGCCACGAGGTAGCTGAGCCGGTCGTACTCGAGGACGAGGGCGACGGCCTCCCACGGCCGGGTCAGCAACGTCCGACCGACCTCGCCGCCGTCCCCGCCGAGCGACGCGTAGCGACCGACGAACGCCGACCCCTCGCCGGCGTTGTAGTGGGGGATCACCCAGAGCACCGCGAACGCCACCCACGCGAGCGACGCCGCGGCGAGGAAGGCGCCGTAGCGGCGGCCCGCGCCGCGCACCACCATCCACAGGCCGAGCATGGCGAGGGCGAGCCCCACCTCCTCCTTGCAGAGGGCGGCGAGCACGGCGAGCACCGTCAACGTCAGGTAGCGGCGCTCCTCCGCCGCCCAGATGCAGAACAGCAGCAGCGGCGCCGCGAGCGTGACGGGGTGGAACTCGGTCACCGTCGCCCACTGCAACGGCGGGTAGAGGAGGTAGACGGCGGCGGCGGCGACCGCCAGGCGGTCGTCGCCGAGCCACCGGCGGCCCAGCCAGAACGCCGGCAGCGCGCCGGTCGCGACGATCACCGCCTGGGCGACGAGCAGCGCCTCCGGCAGGAACGGCGTCCACGCGAACGGGGTGAACAGCACCAGGACCGGGTCGACGTGCGCCCCGAGGCGGGTGAACTGCCGGCCGAGGATGTCCGTCGTCTCGAGGGGGCGGCCCTGGGCGGTGCTCCACACCGCCTGCACCATGTTCCCGACGTCGAAGCGGCCGGTCCAGAAGGCGCGGTGGCGGGCCACCGACAGGTACGAGAAGAGGGCCGCCCACACGACGACCATCGCCGCGACCGCCGCGTGCGGGCCGCGGGGGCGGCGGCGGGCCCACGCGACGCGCGGGCGCGCCCGGGGCGCCGGCGGCGCGACGCTCACCGGTGACGCCCGGCGAGCACGGCGAGGGCGACGAACAGCAGCTCCACGAGGGTCAGCACGAGGCGGCTGCCGACCGACAGGGCCACCGCGACGCCGCCCGGCACGTTCTGGGCGAGCGCGAGCGCGAAGGCGCCCTCGCGGATGCCGAGGCCCGACGGGAAGATCACCGCCACCATCGAGACGGCGAACGACAGCAGGAAGGCGAGGCCGACGAAGGCGGGTCCGCCCGCCTCCGGGCCCGCCGCGGCGCGCACCGTCAGCCAGATCCCGGCCCCGAGCAGGACGGCGGTGCCGGCGTACCAGGCGAGCACGGCGGCGAGGGGGCGGCCCGCCAGCAGGCGCGGCAGCGGCTCGCGCCGGGCGCGGCGCAGCAGCCACGCCGAGGCGGGCCCGAAGACCCGCGGGTGCAGGGCGAGCAGGCCGAGGGGCAGCAGCGCCAGCAGCCAGACCCGCGCGTCGCCGCCGTCGCCGTCGCCGGTGCCGTAGAGGGCGATGAACGCCACGCCCCCCGCCGCGGCGACCCCCACCGACAGGAGCTGCTCGTAGGCCATCCCCGCGAGGGTGGCCTTGCGGGGCACGCCGCGCTCGTGGCTGAGGACGACCCGCCCGAGGATCATCACGACGCTGCCCGGCACGTAGCGCCCGAGCAGCGAGCGGGCCCAGATCGAGACCGTCACCCGGCCGGGCAGCGGCGGCTGGTGCAGCTCGTCGATGACGGCGCGGTAGCCGAGGGCGCTCGCCAGGTAGAAGACCAGCAGCACCAGGCACCCGAGCGCCAGCAGGCCGGGGTCGACGTCCCAGTCGTACTCCGACACCGCCGCCCAGCCGTCGACGAGGGCGTACCCGAGGAAGCCGAGCACCAGCAGGCCGGCGGCGAGGCCGCCCCAGCGCCGCCAGGGCCCGCGCTCCGCCCCCGGCCGGACCGCCTCAGCCGGTGGGTTCGTCACGCCGGCGCGCCAGCGCCAGGAGCCCGTGGTAGCCGGGGCGGCGGCCGACGAACGCGGAGTCGACCTCCAGCAGGGCCCGGACGGCGCGGGCCGCCAGCTTCGGCGGGGCGCCGCCGACGGCGCGCCCGCCGCCCGCCGCGAGGCGCCGCTTCAGGGCCCGGCGGTAGACCTGGCGGTGGTAGAGCCCCGTGAGCGGGAACCCCCAGCCCTGCACCTCGACGCCGGTGAAGCCCGCGCGGGCGAGGCGCTCCTCCAGCATCTCCACCGAGTACCGGCGCCGGTGGCCGGCCCAGCGGTCCGTCCAGTCGTAGCGGTAGGGGTCGGCGGGGACGGTGACGAGCAGCAGGCCGCCGGGGCGCAGCACGCGGTGCAGCTCGCCGAGGGCCGCGGCGTCGTCGTCGAGGTGCTCCAGCACCTCGGCGCAGACGACGGCGTCGAACGCCGTGTCGGGGAGGTCGAGCCGCTGCAGGTCGCCGACGACGACGGGGTTGCCGTCGAGGGCCCCCCGCGCCCGGAGGGCGTCGCGCACGAAGTCGCAGAGCTCGGGGCTGTACTCGGTCGAGGTCACCCGCAGGCCCGCGTCGATCATCTTCAGCGTCAGGCTCCCGGCGCCCGCGCCGGCGTTCAGCACCTCGGGGCCGGGAAGGGCCGGCAGCAGCCGCCGCATGACGAGCGCCTCGCGGAAGTCGTGCCGCGGACCGTAGAAGTCGGGCGTGTCGCCCCAGTCGTGCGTGGTGGGCTCGGAGGTCGTCATGCGTCCAAGGTTAGGGGGGTGAGGGCGTCGAGCAGGGCCCCGGCGACGGCGCGCGGGGCCCCGGTCCGGGTGTAGACGTCGTGGCCCGCGGCGGCCAGGCGGGCCCGGAGCGCGGGGTCGCCGGCGAGGCGGACGAGGGCGGCCCCGAGGGCGGCGCCGTCGCCGGGGGGCACCAGCAGGGCGCTCTCCCCGTCGCGCAGCACCTCGCGCACGCCCGGCGTGTCGGCGGTGACCACGGGGCGCGCCGCGGCGAGCGCCTGCCACACCTTGTTCGGCACGACCCGCGCGGCCTTGTCGCTCGTGCCGAACACCCCGAGGCACATCGACGCCGCCGCGACCTCGTCGCCGAGGCGCTCGTAGGGGACCCACCGGTCCCACGTCAGGCCGGCGGGGCGCTCGCGGGCGAGCTCGGCCGCGAGCCAGTCGCCGAGCTGCCCGTCGCCGATGAGGCGCACCGGCGGGGCGCCCGGCACGCGCGCCGCGGCGAGCACCGCCGGGAGGCCGTGGAGGGGGGCGAGCTTGCCGTAGAAGAGGGCCGCGGGGGGGCCGGGGGGCAGCGGCGACGGGGGGAACGCACCCGGTTCGGCGCCGACGGGCACCACGGCGATCCGCTCCCGCGGCACCCCGAACCGGGCGCTCAGCCAGTCGGCCCCGGCGGCCGTGTCGGCGAGCACGAGGTCGGCGACGCGCAGGGAGACCCGGTCGACCCCGGAGAGGGCGGCCCCGGCGGCGCGGCCCGCGAGGGCGCGGTCGCCGGCGAGGGTGTCCCACAGCGAGATCATCATGTCGACCACGAGCGGCGCCCGGCGGGCGCGGGCGACGACCCACGCCGGGACGGCGTCGGGCTGCGCCGGGTAGCCGGCGACGACCGCGTCGACCGGGCCCTCGCGGGCGGCGGCCACGGCGAGGCCCGCCCACGCCCCGGCGAAGCGGCCCCCGGTGACGGCGAGCGGGACGGGGCGCAGGAAGCCGGCGCCGGCCTTGTGGCGGCTGCGCTCCCAGACGGGCCGGTGGTGCTCGACCACCTCGACGCCCGCCTCCCGCAGGCCCGCGACGAGCACCCGTGAGCGCGGGTACGCCCGCTCGTAGGTGCCCAGCCACATCACCCTCACGCGACGCCCCCCACCGAGGAGATCAGCGGATCACGCGCTCCACCCTCGAGCGGGCCTCCTCGTCCTGCGGACGCAGGTGGTACCGCTGGATCATCTCGCTCACCAGGCCGATCGTGAACAGCTGCACGCCGACGACGATGAGCAGCACCCCGAGGAGCAGCAGGGGGCGGCCGCCGATGCCCTCGCCGGTGAGGCGGAGCACGGCGAGGTAGGTGCAGATGACGACGCCCACCAGGATGAAGAGCATCCCGATGCCGCCGAACAGGTGCATCGGGCGCTGGCGGAAGCGGCCGACGAACAGGATCGTCAGCAGGTCGAGGAACCCGCGCAGGTACCGCTCGAGGCCGTACTTGCTCTTGCCGTACGGGCGTTGCCGGTGGTTGACCGGCAGCTCGCTGACGCGGAAGCCCTCGTTCGCGGCGAGCACCGGGATGTAGCGGTACTGGTCGCCGGTGAGGGCGAGCGAGCGGACCACCTCGGAGCGGTACGCCTTGAAGCCGCAGTTCAGGTCGTGGAGGCCGATGCCGGACATCGCGCCCGTCACGCCGTTGAAGACCTTGGAGGCGGCGCGCTTGCTCCACGCGTCCTGGCGGTCGCGCTTCCAGCCGCTGACGAGGTCGGCGCCGGCCTCGAGCTCGTCGAGCAGGCGGGGGATCTCGGCGGGGTCGTCCTGCAGGTCGCCGTCGATCGTGACGATCGCGTCGCCGCGGGCCTCGCGGAACCCGGCCATGAGGGCGGCGGCCTTGCCGAAGTTGCGGCGCAGGCGCACCACGGCGATCTCGGGTTCGCTCGCCGCGAGGTCGGCCAGGATCTCCGACGTGCCGTCGGTCGATCCGTCATCGACGAAGAGGACCTCGGTGCGACGGCCCAGCCCGCGGAGCACGCGGAGCAGCTCCTCCGAGAGAGGGCGCACCGACTCACGCTCGTTGTAGACCGGGACGACGACCGAGACGAAGGCGAGGCGAGCGGCCACCGGCGCGGATGCTACCAGCGCCCGGGCGACCCCCCGGCGGTCACCACCCCTCGGCGATCGCGGGGCGGAAGGCCCGGTCGAGGCGCATGAATCCGCCGGCCCCCTCCGCGAGGTCGCTCGCCAGCGTCACCGCCGCCTGGCCTCCCGTGCCGACGCGGCGCCAACGGACGCTGGCCTTGCGTTCGCTGCCGGTGAGGAGCCTCATCTCGACCTGCGACTCGAAGCTCGCCCGGTAGAAGTCGTTCGAGAGCAGGCCGCCGCACTGGATGAGGTCGATCCCGTTCACCAGCTCCTCCGACGTGAACCGGCGCCGGAGAGTTCCGGCCGCGACGTCCGCGAGCTCCTCCGCCTCCGCCTTCACGATGTTCTGCGACGCCTTGTCCCCCCTCTCCGCCGCGGCACAGACCTCGGCGGCGAAGCGCGCGATCTCCTTCTTCTGGTCCTCGTGACCCACGGCGAGGTCGCGCATCTTCTCGATGAGCCGCCGGTTGTTATCGCCCCTCACGCCGTACTGCTGCTTCAGGCGCTGGAGGAGGACCGAATCCGTCCCCGCCTCGTGGTCGCGGTACGCCTCCCTGATGCCGCGCATCCCGATCCAGAAGCCGCTGCCCTGATCGCAGGCGACCCATTCGTGACCTCCGGCCTGGTGGAGGACGTCGGAGGCGTCCTGCACGATGACCGTCGATCCCGTGCCCGCGATGATGATCCCGTCCGCGCGTGAGCCGAGGAGGAGGGACACGCCGTCGTTCGCGGCGCCCGCGGACACGATCGCGCCGTCGAGCAGCTCCGGGAGGAGGCTCTCCATCGCCGCCAGGTACTCGTCGCGGGTCCATGGGGAGAACCCCGCGGCGCTGATCCACAGATGGACGCGCAGCGCGCCCGGGGAGTGGTCGCCGAGATGCAGCTCCAGCGGAGCGAGGATCCGGCGGAGGGTGCTCGGGATCAGCTCGGGTTTGAGGGCTCCCGAGAGGGTGTGGCCGACCTCGTAGGAACCGAAGATCTCGACGCTCCCGCCGACGGACGTGGCGAGCGCGACGTTCGTCCGCGTCCCCCCGGAGTCCACGCCGACGTGCACCTCCTGACTCACCGGATCTGGAGCCATCGTCCCTCCCGCGTCATGAAGCCCTCGGCCAGGAGCTGCTCGACGGCCTCGTCGATGTCCGCGGCGGGGCTACCGTGGTCGATGAAGTACGCCACGATCGACTGGCTGCGAACGCGACCGCTGGCGTCCTGGGTGGCGAGGGCGCGCTCACGGACCGCACCGATGAGGTCTACGGCCGGAGCGGACGTCGCAGCGAGCCGATCGGGGTCGCCACCCAGGCTCAGGACGACGGTGCGGAGCGCGGCGATCTGATCACGGAGCACCGCGTTCTGGTCGTTCGCGGAACGCGTAGCCCGCCGCTCGAAGAAGAACCCCGTGAGGAGACCGAGCACGAGACCGACCGCGATGCTCACGATCTCTGACCACACGGGAGCCCCCTCCACCGGTCCGTCCACTGGTCGCGCACCCCGGGATCCGCCGACCAATCGTTGTGTCACCGCTATCTACAGACGCGGAGGCCCCGGCACCACTGGTCGACGGTCGGATCTGGAGCCCTGGTGCCGGCGGCCCGTCGTGGGGCACCCGGCACCCACCCCGGCGGCGGGGTCAGTCATGCGGGTGGACGGCGCCCGGGCGGCGGGGGCGGGTGAACGCCGGCCGCGGGCGGCGGGGGCGCGAGCTGCCCCCGCCGAGGCCGCGCTTGGCGACGAGCACGCACAGCGACCAGATGCACGCGACGACGAGGACGCCGAGCACGAGGCCCGTCGCGCCGCGCGCGCCGGTGGCGGCCGTCTCGGCGAGGTACCAGACCGCGAACGGCGTGCCGGTGTCGAGGAGGCCCGCCATGGAGACGATCAGCGCGAGCACCGGCAGCACCGCGACGAACGCCAGGCCCGCGAGGTGCCACGGGCGGCGGGCGGCGGTCGCGAGCAGCGCCGCGTGGGCGGCGGGCAGCGCGAGGACCAGCGCGTAGGGGCTGAGGACCCACATCACGAGCAGCAGGACGGCGAGGGCCGCGAGGGCCGCGGTGCCCTCCGCGGCGGGCGCGGTGGGACGCCGGGCGGCGCGGCGGCGCACCACGACCCACGTCAGGACCGCGGCGCCGAGGGAGATCACCACGGCCAGGCCGGCGAGGGCGCCGAAGCGCGCCTGCGCGGGGATCGGCGGCGACCCGGCCGCGGTGCCGGGCAGCAGGCCGCCGAGCACCAGCAGGTGGGCGGTGACCAGACCGGCGACGATCGGCAGGCTGCGGCGGCCCACGGCGCGCAGGCCGTCCACGAGCGGGACACGGGCGCGCCGCTGGCGGGCGACGATGTCGAGCGTCAGGACCAGCACCGGCAGGATCAGCAGCAGCAGCGCGAGGCGGGCGATGGTGGGGCGCAGCGTCCGGTCGGCGACGAGCAGGCTGCCGTCCGCCGCCGGGGCGGTCGTCTGGTCGAGCACGTTCAGCAGGTCGTTGGCCGCGTTCGACACGAGCTCCATGCGCTCCGCGGTCGGGGGCCTCCCCGGCCGCAACGGCGACTCGGAGCGCCCGGAGAGCGTCACCGCCGGGAGGCCCGCCGCGATCGCGGCGCCCTGGTCGCCGAAGGTCTGGGGCACGCCGAGCCGCAGGAGCTGACCGGTCAGCGACCGCGTCGCGGACGCCCGTCCCCCGGCGCGCTCGATGGACGCCTCCGCCATCGCCGCGAGGCCGAGGGCGTGCCGGTCGGTGCGTCCCGCGTCCCAGATGTGGACCCGGTCGCCGGTGGTCTCCCCGGGCGCGTCGAGCACGATCGCGGCGGACAGGGGGAACGCCGAGAAGCGGCTGAGGAACCAACGCATGCCGGCGTTGCCGACGGTCGACCCGTCAACCGAGACGAACAGGTGGGGCCGTTGGTGGCGGGTGGTCGCCGACACCTGGGCCATCCGCAGCAGGACCGCCGTGGAGCTGGTGCCGGCGCTGACGCCCGAGGGGGTGTCGCGCGGCGCGACGACGACGATGCCGGCGCGGGCCCGCCCGGTGCCGCGCCCCGGCACGACGAGGTAGACGTTCTGCAGCCGGACCGTCTCGCGGCCGCTGCGGGCCTCGAGGTCCTGGGTCTGCACCCGGCCCGCGCCGCCCGGCACCTGCGACAGCTGGTCCTGCACCCACCGCGCCGCCGCGAGGTCGGGCGCGGAGCCCGGCGGGCGCTCCGGGGCGATGCCGGCGAGCTGCCCGTTCAGGTCCAGCGCGAGTTGCCCGTCGATCGTCGACGGGAGCGCCGGCTCCGGCCCCCGGTCGGGGGTCTCGAGGGTCAGGAGCGCGACCACGAGGGCGACGCCCGCGACCAGCCAGCAGGTGCGATAGAGGCGGGCGTTCAGCACGGTGCGCGACCGCCGTGGGCCCGGCGGCTGGGGGTAGAGTGTGGCACGTCCTCCCATGCGACGGGCGCGGAGACCCCCGTGGACTACGCCGACGACGATCGGGACACCTACATCCTGTCCGACCCGGCCCCGGCCGGTGGAACCGAGACGGAGGCGCGCGTGAGCCGGGACAGGGACGACGGCACGAGGGGCGGCGGGGCGTGAGCACGCGACGGGCGCCACTGATCCTGGTCTCCAACCGCGGGCCCGTGGGGTTCACCCGTGGCGACGACGGCGAGCTCGGGCGCACCCGTGGCGGAGGCGGCCTGGTGACCGCCCTGCTCGGCCTGGTGGAGCACACCCCGGCGCTGTGGGTGTCGGCCGCGAGCACCGACGCCGACATCGAGGTGGCCGAGGAGGCCGGGGGCGGGCGGTTCCCGCTGCCGGGGCTCGGCAACGACACCCAGGGCCGGTTCGTGGTGATCGACCCCGACGTCTACCACGCGTACTACAACGTCATCGCGAACCCGATGCTGTGGTTCATCCAGCACTACCTCTGGGACCTGAGCAACGCCCCGGACATCCGGCGCGAGGAGCTCGACGCCTGGGAGCACGGCTACGTCGTCGCGAACCAGGCGTTCGCCGACGCCGTCGTCGCCGAGCTCGACGACGACCCGGACCGGGTCGTGATGCTCCACGACTACCACCTGTACACGGCCCCCGAGGCGATCCGCGCCGCCCACCCCGACGCGTTCCTGCACCACTTCGTGCACATCCCGTGGAGCCAGCCGGACTACTGGCGGATCCTGCCGCCGCACATCCGCGAGGGCATCCTCCGCGGCCTGCTCGCCAACGACATCGTCGCGTTCCACACCCGCAGCTACGCCCGCAACTTCATGCTCTGCTGCGAGGAGCTGCTCGACCTGCGGGTCGACTACGACCGGCGCCTGGTGCGCTGGGAGGGCCGGGACGTCTGGGTGCGCTCCTACCCGATCTCGGTCAACGCCCCGATGTTCGAGACGCTCGCGAAGAGCCCCGAGGTGGCGGAGGAGGAGGGCGCGATCCTGCGCCGGCGCCGCCAGCACCTCGTCGTCCGGGTCGACCGCACCGACCTCTCGAAGAACACCCTCCGCGGCTTCAAGGCGTACGACGTCTTCCTCGACCGCCACCCCGAGTTCCACGAGGACATCACGTTCTTCGCGTTGCTCCAGCCCACCCGGCAGGACGTGGACGAGTACGTCGAGTACCTCGACAAGATCCGCGACGTGGTGAGCCACATCAACACCAAGCACGGCACCACCGACTGGATGCCGATCAGCCTGCGGATCGAGAGCAACATCCACCGCGCCGTCGCCGCCTACAAGCACTACGACGTGCTGATCGTGAACCCGATCTTCGACGGCATGAACCTGATCGCGAAGGAGGCGCCGCTCGTCAACGAACGGGACGGCGTGATGATCCTCTCCGAGAACGCCGGCGCCCACGAGGAGCTCGGCTCGTTCGCGATCACGATCAACCCCTTCGACGTGGACGCCCAGGCCGAGGCGCTGCACCAGGCGCTGCTGATGCCCGCCGACGAACGCGCCTTCCGGCTCCAGGAGATCAAGCGGATCGTCCGCGAGAACGACGTCGGCAAGTGGCTCGACGCCCAGCAGGAGGACATCGCCCGCAAGCGCACCGCCGACCGGCGGCGGCGGCGGAGGGCAGAGGCGTGAGCGACGCCGGGGGCGGGCTCACCCACCTCGACGCGGCCGGGCGGGCGCGGATGGTGGGCGTCGGGCACAAGCCCCCGGTGGTGCGCCGGGCGGTGGCCGAGGCCGTCGTGCGGATGGCGCCCGCCAGCGCCCGGGCGATGTCCGACGGCGAGCTGCCGAAGGGCGACGCGGCGGCGGTCGCGCGGGTCACCGGGATCCTGGCGGCGAAGCGCACCCCCGACCTGATCGCGCTGTGCCATCCGCTGCCGATCGACCGGGCGGCGGTGGACGTCGCGGTGGACGTCGACGCCGGGGAGGTGCGCATACGCGCGGAGGTCGAGACGACGGCCCGCACCGGGGTCGAGATGGAGGCCCTGACGGCGGTGTCGGTCGCCGCGCTGAACGTCTACGACATGGTGAAGGGCATCGACACGGGCGTCGTAATCGACGGGGTCCGCCTCCTCGAGAAGACGAAGGGCGCGCCGCCGTCGCCGTGACCCCACGGGTCGCCATCGTCACCGTGTCGGACCGGTCCGCGCGCGGCGAGCGGGAGGACCGCTCCGGCCCGGCGCTGGCGGAGGCCGTCGCGGCCGGGGGCGGCGAGGTGGTGCGCCGCGACCTCGTCCCCGACGACCCCGACGGGCTGTCGGACCTGCTGCGGGAGATCTGCGACGGCCCCGACGCCCCCGACGTGGTCCTGACGACCGGTGGCACCGGCCTCGGGCCCCGCGACCGCACCCCCGAGGCGACCGCCGCGGCCTGCGACCGGATGGTCCCCGGCATCGCCGAGGCGCTCCGGGCCCGGTCGGTCGCGGTGACGCCCCACGCCGTCCTCTCCCGCGGCGTCGCCGGGGTGCGCGGCAGGACGCTCGTCGTGAACCTGCCGGGGTCCCCGGGCGGCGCCCGCGACGGGTGGGACGTCGTCGGACCCGTCGCCGCCCACGCCGCCTCCCAGCTCCGCGGCGGCGACCACTAGCCACCCGCGGCCGTTGGACCCCCCCGGGCCGGGGAGTAGGTTGCCCGCCATGTCGGAGCCCGCCCGTCTGGAGCTGTCGGCGATGGGCGCGGTGCGCCCGCCCGCCGGCGCCGCCGTCGCGGCCGCCCAGCGCCGCGAGCAGCAGGGCTTCGACGCCGTCTGGTGGGCGGACCACCTGCTCCACTGGTTCCCGGACAGCATCTGGACCCCCGACCTCGTCCCCCAGGCCGCCGCCGGGCAGACGAGCCCGCACGTCTGGTTCGACCCCGTCCCCGTGATCGCCGCCGTCGCCGGGGCGACCCGCGAGATGCGCCTCGGGATCGGCGTCACCGACATGGTGCGCCGCCACCCGGCCTCGCTCGCGCAGACGGCGCTGACCCTCGACCACCTGACGGGCGGGCGCTTCGTGCTCGGCGTCGGGTCGGGCGAGGCGCTGAACCTGACGCCCTTCGGGATGACGAACGAGCGGCCCCTCTCCCGCCTGGAGGAGGGCATCGAGGTGATGCGCCTGCTGATGGAGGCCGACGGCCCCGTCGACCACCGCGGCGAGCACTTCCGCCTGGAGGGCGCCTCGCTCGGCCTCGGTCCCGTCGGCGACGCGCCCCCGCCGATCTGGGTCGCGGCCCACCGGCCGCGCGGCCTCGGCGCGGTGGGCAGGCTCGCCGACGGGTGGCTGCCGCTCGCGACCGACCCCGGCGACTACGGCGCCATGCTCGACCGCGTCCGCGCGGCGGCCGCCGCGGCGGGGCGCGACCGCGACGCCGTCGTCCCCGGCCTCTACGCCCGCGTCGTGGTGGCCGAGACGCGGGAGGACGCCCTCGCCGCGATCGACGGGTCGCTGCTGCTGCGGTTCATCGCCCTGACCCGGTCCGCCGAGGCGTTCGCCGCGCACGGCGCGGAGCACCCCCTCGGATCCGGCGCGTTCGGCCTCACGACGTTCCTGCCGACGACCCTCGGTCGGGAGGACGCGCTGCGGCTCGCCCGCGCCGTGCCCGACGCCGTCGTGCGGGACACCGTCATCCACGGCACGCCCGACGACGTCGCGGCGACGGTGCTGCGGTTCGTCGACCGCGGCGCCCGCCACGTGCAGCTCACGAACATGACGCCGATGGCCGATCCCGGGCGGGCCGCGACCAGCGAGGCCCTCCTCGCCGACACGGTGGCCGCCCTGCGGACCGGGGCGGCGACGCCGGAGTGACCCGCCGGACCCCGACGGCCCTCGCCCTGGCCGCGGTCGCGGCCCTGGCGGCGGCCACCCCCGCCGCCGGCGCGTCGCGCACCATCACCCTCGAGGGGTGGCCGGCCCGCGAGATGGCGTTCAGCGGCGACCACCTGGTGTGGACGGAGGCCGCCACCGTGCGCGTCGACCCGCGGCGGATCGCGGGGTCGCCGCCGGGGGCCGTGCGGTTCGACTACTACCGGGCCGAGACCTCCCGGGTGCGCCTCGCCGCCCGCTCGACCCGCTTCGCGGGCGCATACGAGACCCCCGTCTCGGTGCGCACCAGCATCGCCGCGATGACGCCCGGGGTCCTGGCCCCGACCGGTGGCGGGGGCTTCGTGACGGTCCCCGGCTCCCGGCGGTTCGCCCCCCCGGTGGCGCGCTGCTGCGACGCCGACGGCATCGAGACGGTCGTGGAGAGCGACGGCCGCGACGGCGCACCGGTGACCGTCGCCGCGACGGCGCTCGGCGACGTGGTGCGCACCGTCCGCCTCGGGGCGGGCGGCGCCGCCACCGTCCGCGACGCCGACCTCGCGAGCGGCGCCGTCACCGACACCCCCGTCCCCGGCACGACCCGCGCCGGCCTCGTGGCCCTGTCGGCGACCGCACGGGCCTGGGTCGACCCGGCCGCCCCCGCGACGCTGCTGCTGCAGCCCACCGGTGGAGCCGCCCCCGAGGCCGTCGCGCTGCCCGGCGCGGCCCTGCGCGTGTGGGCCGCCCCCGGCCTCGCCGTCGTCGCCGTCCGGCGGGGCGCGCGGGTGCTGGTGGTGCGCGTCGACGAGGGGGCGGCCCCCCGGGCGCAGCGGGTGTGGGCCGGCGCCCGGCTCCCGCGCGTCGCCGCCGGAGGGGGCAGCGTGGCCGTCGCCGACGGGCGCGCCGTGCTCGCCGCGCGGCGCGGCGCGCTGCGGGTCGTCGTGCGCGGCCGGCGGGTCGTCGACGCCGTCGGGGTCGACGGCGCCCGGGTCGCCTGGGTCGAGCGGGGCCAGCGCCGCGGGGCGCGGGTCGGCGTCGTCCGGCTCGGGAGGGTCCGGTGAGGCGCCTGCTGCTCGCCCTCGCGGTGCTCGCCGGCCTCGCCGCGCCCGCCGCCGGCGCCCCGATCCTCTCGTTGCAGGACGACAACCTCGTCAACGTCCGCGGCCCCGAGCTCGAGGCGCGCCTCGACGCGCTCGCCGCGACCGGGGTGCGGGTCACCCGCGTCGACGTGCTGTGGCGCGTCGTCGCCCCCACCCGGCCCGCCGACGCCCGGAACCCCGACGACCCCGCGTACGACTGGGGCCGCTACGACCAGATCGCCCGCGGGCTGCGGGCACGTGGCATCGCGATGATGCTCGACTTCTACCTCACCCCCGCGTGGGCGTCCCGCAGCGGGGAGGGGACCGCCGCGCCGCGCCCGGCCGACGGCGCCCGCTTCGCCGCAGCGATCGCGCGCCGCTACTCGGGGTCCCACCCCGACCCCCTCGGCGGCACGCTGCCCCCCGCCCGCAGCATCGAGATCTGGAACGAGCCCAACCTGCCCGGGTTCTGGATGCCGCAGTGCCGCTCCCGCGGGGGCCGCGCCGCCCTCGTCTCGCCGCGCGTCTACGCCGCGCTCCTCGCCGCGAGCTACCGGGAGATCAAGGCCGTCGCGCCCCGCATCGAGGTCGTCGGCGGCGTCGCCGGGCCCGCCGGGCGGTCGCCCACCACCTGCCCGAAGGACGGCCGCGCCGCCGTCGGCAGCCTCGACTTCGCCCGCCTCGTGGCCGACGAGGGGCCGCCGCTCGACGCGTGGAGCCTGCATCTCTACCCTCTCGGTGGCCCGCTCCAGGCCTTCTTCGTGCCCTCCTGGAGCACCCTCCCCCGGGTCGTCCGGCAGGTGGATAGGCTTCGCCCGGGCGCACCGATCCACGTCACGGAGACGGGGTACCACACGTCGTACAACCGCTTTCACCGCTACTTCGTGAGCGAGGCGCAGCAGGCCGCGTGGGTCGATGAGACCGTGCAGGCCGCCGCGCGGAACCCGCGCGTCCAGGTCGTGACCTGGTTCAACTTCCAGGACAACCCGCGGTGGACCGGCGGCCTCCTGCGAGGCGACGGGTCGCGCAAGCCCTCGTACGACCGCTTCACCGTCCAGGCCGGCCTCAACCCGCCGCCGGCGGGGTGGGCCCCGTGAGCGCGGAGGCCCCCGGCGGGGACCGCCTCGACGACGTCCAGGCGTACTACGACCGGCTCGCGCCGCGGCTCGTCGCCGTCGAGAGCCGCAACTGGCACCTGCAGTCGCGGATGGCGCTCAACCTGGAGACGATCGACGAGTTCGTGGTGCGCCCCGGCGGCCCCGGCGCCCGCCCGCGGGTGCTCGACGTCGGCTGCGGCACCGGCTTCTTGCTCGAGCGGCTCGCCGAGCGCGGCTACGCGGGGATCGGGGTCGACCTGTCCCCCGAGTCCGTCGAGCACGCCACCCGGCGGCTGGAGGAGATCGGCGCCGCCGACCGGCTGACCGCGGTCGTCGGCAGCGCCTACGAGCCGCCCGAGGGCCCGTTCGACCTGATCGCCCTCACCGACGTGCTCGAGCACCTCGAGGACCCGCGGGCGTGCCTGCGCGCCCTGCGGGCCCAGCTCGCGCCGACCGGCCTGCTCGTGATCTCGACGCCGAACCGGCGCAGCCTCTCCGGCGCGCGGCGGTGGGCGGCCGAGCACGGCGTCCCCGGCATCAGGCTGAACCTGGCGCCGATCGACAACTGGCAGACGTGGACCGACCTGGAGGGCCACGCCGCCGCCGCGGGGATGGTGCCCGTGTCGCGGCGCGGCATCTTCTTCCGCCCCGGCGGGCGCATCGGGTCGCAGATCGGGCGCCTGTACCGCTTCTCCGGTCCCCGCCGCGCGGAGCTCGCCGCGTCGCGGACGCCGCTCGGGCGCTTCGGCTTCTACATCTGCCTGGGGTTCCGGGCACTCTGACCGCCGCCCGCCGATGAGCCCCACCGCCCCCGCGGGCCGCGGGCGGCGCAGGGTCGTCGCCGCGGCGATGCTCGCCCTGTTCGTCGCCGCGCTCGGGATCTTCCTGCTCCCGTTCGCGTTCCCGACGCCGCCGCCGATCGTGACGCGCTTCCAGGCGACGCTGCTGTTCAGCCCGAACGCCGACGGGCGCCGCGACGCCGCCGTCATCGGGGTGCGGCTCAGCGAGGCCAGCAACGTCACGATCGAGATCCAGGACGACGGGGAGCCCGTCATCCGCCTGCTCGACGCCGCCCTGCGCCCCACCGGGTTCTCCACCACCGAGTGGGACGGCCTCGACGCCGCCGGCCGGCGCGTCCCCGACGGCACCTACGCGATCAAGCTCCGCGTCACCGCCGGCGAGAAGAAGTTCAACACGACCCGCAACATCGTGATCGACACGACCGCGCCGCGGCCGAGCGTGCTGCAGGTCGTCTCGGCCACCCGCTCCGACCCGGGGCCCGGCGAGTGCCGCGTCACGATCGGCTCGGCCGACAACGCCTCGATGCTGCTCGAGGCCGTCGCCGCCGACGGCCGGGGCGACGCCCTTCGGCGCCTCGGTCCGCGGCCGATCCGCGCCGACACCCCCCAGCGCTGGAACTGGGACGGGATCGACGGGGACGGCGAGCGGGTCGACCCGGGCGCCTACATCATCCGCGCCTCCCTCTTCGACGCGGCGCGCAACCGCGTCGTCCGCGAGCGGACGTGCTGGGTCGGGTTCATGGCCGGCACCGCCCGCCCCGCGCGCCCCGCCCCGCGCGACCGCGTCGGCGTGACGCTGCGCGAGAGCGACGGCACCGCCATCCCCGCCTCCACGCCCGTGTCGCTGGTGCTGCGCCGCCGGACCGCCGTGCCCGGCGGCGCCGCCGGCTACCCGCTGGGCGACCAGGTCGGACCCGGGGCGCGCGGACCCGCCGGCACCGTCCGGGTGCGGGTCCCCCCCGGCGTCAACCCGCGTGCCCTCTGGCTGGTGGCGACGACGCTCGACGGACGCGCCAGCGCACTCATCGACCTCGGGGGCCCCGGATGACCGAGGGCGCGATGGAGGTCGCGGCGGTCGCCGCGGCCCTCGGCGCCGCCGGGCTGCTGCTGCCCGGGCGCCTGTTGCGGCCCGAGGCGCAGCGCGCCGCCGCGCTCGCCCTGCTGATCGGGGCGTGGGGGTTCCTGCTCGCGTTCCTCGTGCCGGGCGACGACGCCCGCGACGCGCTCGACCGCCTCGCCTCGCCGGCCGCCGGCGGCGCCGCCCTCGTGGCGCTCGTCGTGGCCGTCGTCCTCGTCGTCGTCGGCGTCCGCGCCATCGTGGCGCGGCCGACGGTGTGGTTCGTGCTGCTCGGCATCGCCCTGCCGATCCGGGTGCCCGTCTCGGTCGGGAGCCTCGAGGCCAACCTGCTGCTGCCCCTCTACGCCGTCATCCTGCTCGGCGTCGTCGCATGGGTCTGGGCGCGGGTGCGCGGGCGCGTCGGCCCCGCCGCGGAGACGCCGCCGTCGCTCGCGGTGACCCTCGGCCTGTTCGTGCCGTTCGTCCTCGCGTCGGCCGTCTGGAGCGCCGACCCCGACGAGGCGGCGATCAAGGCGGCCTTCTTCTACGTGCCGTTCACGATCCTCTTCGTGATCGCGTCGGCGTGGTGGCCGCACGCCCGCGCCCTCGCCGCCCTCGCCGTCACGACGATCGCCGGCGGCGTGATCGCCGCGGGTGTCGCCCTCTGGCAGTACGGCACCCAGGAGATCTGGTGGAACGCGACGCTGCAGCAGGCGAACGTCTACAGCCGCTTCTTCCGGGTGAACGGGATCTTCTTCGACCCGAACATCCTCGGCCGGTACCTCGCCATCGGGATCCTGGCGTGCATCGCCCTGGCCTGGGTGCGCTCGCGCCGGGGCGAGCTGGTCGCGCTCGCCGCCGCGGTGCTGATCATGACCGCCGCCCTCGCCGTCACGTTCTCGCGCTCCAGCACCCTCATGCTGATGGTCGGCCTCGTGCTGCTCGCGGTCCGCGCCGTCGGCCCCCGGCGGGCGATCCTCACCGGCCTGCTGGTGCTGGTCGTGGCGGGTGGCGCCGCCCTCGCCACGAGCGACAACGTCCGGAGCGCGGCCACCGACTACGACCGCCTCGAACGGGTCAGCGAGGGGCGCTTCGACCTGATGCGCGGCGGCCTCACGATCTGGCGCGAGGAGCCCGTCATCGGGACCGGCCTCGGCGGCTTCGAGACGCGCTTCGAGGAGACGCTCACCCCCACCGAGCAGCGCCGCGTCCGCGTCGTCATCTCCCACAACACCCCCGTCACCGTGCTGAGCGAGCAGGGCGTCATCGGCTTCGCCCTGTTCCTGGCCCTCCTGGTCGGCGCCGGCTGGGCGGTCGTGCGCGGCTCGCGGGACCAGGGCGAGGTGGGCTGGGCACGGTGGACGCTGGCGGCGATGATGGCGGGCATCGTGGTCCACAGCCTGCTGTACGCCGCGCTCTTCGAGGACCCGTTCATCTGGGTCGCCGCCGCCGGCGGCGCCGCGCTCGCGGCCGCCCCGCGCCTGCGGGCCGACGCGTCGCCCCCCGCACCGGACGCCGCCGGCGCGACGGCGACGATGCCCGCCGCGACATGAGCCTCCGCGTCCTCTGCCTCAGCAACATGTGGCCGGGGCCCGCGGACCCGGACTACGGGGCGTTCGTCGAGGACATGTGCCGCGCGCTGACCGACCGCGGCATGACCGTCGACCCCGTCGTGATCGACACCCGCGCGCACGGAGCCCTGCGCACCCCCGCCAAGTACGGGGGGCTGCTGGCGCGGGCCGCCCGCCACGCCCGGCGGGCCGACGTGATCTACGCCCACTACCTGTTCCCGACGGCCGCGGTGGCGGCGGCGGCGGGGCGGGCGGCCGGGATCCCCTGGGTCGTCACCGCCCACGGCCAGGACGTCCGCAACCTCGACCGGCCCGCGGTCCGCCGCGCCACGGCGGGTCCCCTGCGGGGCGCCGCGGAGGTGATCGCCGTCAGCGAGCACCTCGCCGGCGGCCTGCGCGACTCCGGCCTCGAGCTGCCACCGCTGAGCGTCATCGACATGGGCGTCGACACCGACCGCTTCCGCCCCGGCGACCGGGACGTCGCGCGGGCCTGGCTCGGCCTGCCGGCCGGGGTGCCGCTGGTGCTGAGCGTCGGCGGGCTCACGGAGCGCAAGAACCCCCTGGGGCTGCTGCAGGCGTTCGCGCGGGTGCGGGCCGCCCGCCCCGACGCGGTCCTCGCGATGGTCGGCGACGGACCCCTCGCCGCCGCGGTCGACTCGGGCGCCCGGCGCCTCGGCGTCGCCGACGCCCTCGTACGTCCCGGGGCGCTCCCCCACGCCGAGGTCGCCGACTGGATGGCGGCCTGCGACGTCCTCGCGATCGTCAGCCGCGTGGAGCCCCTCGGCGTCGCGGCCCTGGAGGCCATGGCCAGCGGCCGGCCGGTGGTCGCCACCCGGGAGGGCGGCACCCGCGAGGTCGTCCCCGACCCCGCCGCCGGGCGCGTGGTGGACCCCCTCGACCCCGTCGCGGTCGGCGCCGCCATCCTCGAACTGCTGGACGACCCGCCCGACCCCGCCGCCTGCCGCGCCGCCGCCGAGGCGCACGCGCTGCCGGTGCAGGCGGGACGGGTCGCGGAGATCCTCACCCGCGTCGCGGAGGCCGCCCGCCCCTGATCGGCGGGGGCGGTCGCCCCCTGCGCTACGCTCCCCGGCCGATGCCGACGACCGATGCCCCCGCCCGGCCCGCGGGCTCACGGGCGGGCCCGGACCCGGCCGCCGTCGCCCTGCTGCTCGGGGTGGTGGTCGCCGGCGCCCTCGCCGTGTGGCAGCCCCTCGTGGGCATCGGCCTCGGGCTGGTGATCCTGATCGCCACCCTCCTGCGCGACGTCCCCGTCGGACGGGTCGCGCCGGTGCTGGTCGTGCTCACCGCCCTCGCCGCGATCGGCGGCCCCAACCTCGCCGCCCCCCCGGCGCCGGGCGTGTTCCTGTTCCGGATCCTCATCGTGCTGCTGGGGCTCGGCGTCGTCGGCTACCTGCTGATGGACGGGCGGCTCGCGCTGCCCGCGGCGCTGCCGCGCCCCGCCGGGATCCTGGGCGTGCTGCTGCTGTGGAGCGCCCTCTCGATCGGGTGGGCGACCGACACGCTCGCCGGCCTGCGCTGGACGTCGTTCATGGCGATGATGGGCGGCCTCGCGATCGCGATCGCGATCCTCTGCGGCGACCGGCGGCGCGCACGGATCCTGCTGTGGGCCCTGCTCGGGGCGTTCGCCGTGGCCTGCCTCGTCGCCGTCGCCGAGGTCCTCACCGGCATGCACCTGCCGACGTTCCGGTCGGGCGTCGAGAACCGCGGCGGCCTCATCGGCGTCGGATCGCTGTTCGGCAACCAGAACAACTTCGCGACGTTCCTCAGCCTGAGCCTGCCGTACTTCGCCGCGCTCCCCGTCGTCTTCCGCGACGTCCGGATCCGCGCCCTCGGGATCGCCGGCGCGGGCACCTGCCTCATCCTGATCCTGCTGACCGGCAGCAAGTCCGGGCTCGCGTCCGCCGGCCTGGTGGTGCTCGGCCTGCTCCTGCTGGTCGGCACGGACCGGGGCAGCCGCGGGCGCCTCGTCGTCGCGGCGGCGATCGCCGGCCTCGCGGTCGCGCTCGTGGTGCCGGCCGTGCTCGGCGGGGGGCCGGTGTCGCTCGACGAGCGGACCGTCACCAAGCTCGACTTCGGCGTCCTGATCGAGCAGTTCCAGAGCGGCGGCGGGTCGGGGGCCGTCCGCGGGACGCTGCTGAGCGACGGGCTCGCGATCGTCGCCGACACCGACGGCCTCGGCGTGGGCGCCGGCAACGCCGAGGTGCGGGTCCGCTCCCTCGCCGAGTTCCCCGGGGTCGCGAACCTCCACAACTGGTGGCTCGAGGTCCTCGTGAACCTCGGCGTCGTCGGCTTCGCCCTCTACCTCGCGTTCTTCCTGACGCTGCTGCGGGGCCAGGCGCGCGCCGCGCGCCGTGCGCGCGACCCGTTCGTGCGGTACATGTGCCTGGCCGGCGCGCTCGCGCTGACCGGATGGATCATCGGGAGCGTGGGTCCGTCCACCGCGATCCACTACGCCCCGATGTGGATCGTCTTCGGCCTCGGCATGGGTGCGCTCGTGCTCGCCCGCCGCGAGGCCCCGCCCGCCGCCCCGGAGGTGCCCCCGTCCGCGTCCTGATGCTGAGCCACATGTACCCGAGCGCCGTGAACTGGACGGCCGGGATCTTCGTGCACGAGCAGGTCCGCGCCCTCGTGCGCCGCGGCCACGACGTGCGGGTCGTCTCGCCGACGGGGTGGGCCCCGCCGCTGCTGCCGCGCTGGCGGGACTTCCGCCGCGTGCCCGGGGTCGACACGTTCCAGGGCGTCCCCGTCCTCTACCCGCGCAAGCTCACGCTGCCCGGCGCCCGCCTCGGGCACCGCAACGGCGACGCGATGCTGTGGTCGATCGCGAAGCCCCTGCGGACGATCCACGAGCGCTGGCCGTTCGACGTCATCCACGCGCAGATGCTGGTGCCCGACGGGTGGGCGGCGGCCCGCATGGGGGCGTCCCTGCGCGTCCCCGTCGTCGCGACCGCCCACCGCGCCGACGTCCTCGACGTCCCCGCCCGCGGCGCCGCGAGCCGCGCCCAGGTGGCCGAGGCCGTGGAGTCGATCGACCAGGTCTGCGCCGTCAGCGCCGCGATCGGGCGGGCGGCCGAGGACCTCGCCACGCCACGCCGCCCCGTGCAGGTGGTGCCGAACGGCGCCGACACCACGGTGTTCACGCCCCGGCCGATGGCGGAGGCGCGGTCGCGCCTCGGGCTGCCGGCCGACGGCCCGATCGTCACCTACGTCGGCAAGCTCGTGCCCCGCAAGGGCGTCGACACGCTGATCGAGGCCATGGGCCTGCTGGCCCGCCGCGACGGCGGCGCGCCGCTGCTCGTCGCGGGCGGGATCGGGCCGATGCGCGAGGACCTCGAGCGCCGGGCCGCGGAGCTCGGCGTCGCCGACCGGGTGCGCTTGGTCGGGAAGATCGCCCACGACGACGTCGGCTGGTGGATGTCGGCGGGCGACGTCTTCGTGCTCCCCTCCCTCAGCGAGGGGCTCCCCACCGTCGTGTGCGAGGCGATGAACTGCGGCCGGGCGGTCGTGGCGACCGCGGTCGACGGCACGCCCGAGATCGTGCGCGACGGCGAGACGGGCCTGCTGGTGCCCCCGCGCGACGCCGGCGCCCTGGCGGACGCCCTCGGGCGGGTGCTCGGGGAGCCGGGGCTGGCGGAGCGCATGGGCGAGGAGGCGCTGCGGATCGGCCGGGAGCTCTACACCTGGGACGCGAACGCGCAGCGCATGACCGCGCTCTACGAGGAGGTCACCTCGTGAGCGGGTCCTCGCCCCCCGCGATCGTGCTGCAGGCCTCCGGGCCGAACGCGCTCGGCATCATCCGCAGCCTCGCGCGGGCCGGGGTGCGGGTGCTGGCCGCCGACCACGACCCGCGCGCCCTCGGCCTGCTGTCGCGGTACGCGGAGGCCGTGCCGATGGCCGACCCCCTCACCGAGCCCGACCGGTTCCTGCAGGACCTCCTCGCGCTCGGCCGGGGCCGCGGGGCGGGGGGAGTCCTGTTCCCCACCCACGACGAGGCGATCGCGACGATCGGGCCGCACGAGGCCGACGTCGACGCGGTCCTCCGCCGCCCCTGGAGCCCGTGGGAGGTGATGCAGCGGATCATCGACAAGGGGCACCAGCACGCCACAGCACGCCGCATCGGGTTCCCCGTGCCCGCCACGATCGAGCCCGGCGAGGGCGACGACGTGCCGTCCCTCGTCGCGGACGCCGGGCTGCGCTTCCCCGTGGTGCTGAAGCCCCGGTACGCCCCCGAGTTCCGGCGGCGCTTCCGCGTGCAGGTGATGGAGGCCCACGACGCGAACGGGCTGCGCCGGGCGTGGGAGCTCGCCGCGCCGTACCGGCCGCAGGTCTCCGAGGTCATCCCGGGGGGCGACGACGCCCTCTGGTCGCTCGGCAGCTACCGCGCCGCCGACGGCCGGGTGCTGGCGAGCTTCACGGGGCGCAAGCTGCGCCAGTGGCCGCCGCGGTTCGGCACGGCGCGGTCGGCGGAGGCGCGGTGGGACCCGGGCCTCGCGGAGCGTGGGCACGCCCTGCTCGACGCGCTGGGGTTCCACGGCATCTCGCAGGTCGAGGTGAAGCGCGACCCGCGCGACGGCCGCGACAACCTCATCGAGGTCAACCCGCGGTCGTGGCTGTGGGTGGGCCTCGCGACCCGGTCGGGGGTCAACCTGCCGTACGCCTGCTGGCGCGACGCCGTCGGCCACCCGACGACGTGGCCCGACGGCCACCGCGACGGCTGGCGGTGGTTCCTCGCCGGCAAGCACCTCGCCGGCAGCGTGCGGGAGATCCGGCGCGGCGAGTGGGGCGCCGCGGCGTTCGCCGCGACGATGCGCCCGCCGATCGTGGAGGGCGTCATCGACGTGCGCGACCCCCGCCCCGCGATGGCCCTCTACGGCCGCCACCTGCGGAGGGCGCGTGGCTGACCTGCGGATCCGCATCGACGGGTGCCGGCCGTCCTTCGTCCCCCGCGCCCGGTGGGTGCTGGAGACGCTGGCCGAGGGGATGGACCGCGTCCCCGTGCACGTCGACGGGCCCGCGGACCTCGTCTACGCCCCGGACGCGCCCGCCGAGGGGGTCTGGATCCCCGCCGACCCGGCGGCCCAGGCGTTCTTCGACGGCGACGGGGCGTTCCCGGCGATCGCGGTGCACCGGGCGCGCGACCTGACGCTCCTGTTCGCCCCGACCCACCCGGGGGAGCCCGTGCCGGGCGACCTGGTGGCGAGCGCCTTCTACCTGCTGGCCCGCTGGGACGAGCTGCGCATCGCCGAGCGCGACCGCTTCGGCCGGCTCCCCCTCGCGGCGAGCGCGTTCGGCCGGATCGCCGGGCTGTCGCTCGAGGACCCGCCCGTCGAGGGCTACCTGCAGGCGCTGCGGGCGGCGCTGCGGATCGCCCCGCCGACCACGTGGGGCGTCGCCCTCACCCACGACATCGACCGCATCCGGAGGCGCACCCCGAAGGGCCTCGCCGGCATCGCCCGGCGGCGGGGGCCGCGGGGCGTCGCCGCCGTGCTCGCCGGCCCCGACCCGTGGGACAACGTGCCCGACCTGCTCGAGGCGGCGTGGCAGCGGGGCGCGCGCCCGACGGTCTTCCTGATCGGCCGCAACGCGCACCCCCTCGACGGGACGCCGCGCCGCGTCTACGAGCGGGAGCGGGCGGCGATCGCGGCGGCCGTGCGCGCCGCGGGCGCCGAGGTGGGGCTGCACGGCGCGTTCGCCTCCTCCGAGGACGGCGCGGCCCTCGCGGCCGAGCTCGCCGGGCTGCGGGCCGAGGTCGGCGCGCCCGTCGACGGCGTGCGGATGCACTACCTGCGCTTCCGGTACCACGAGACGGTGCGGTGGCTCGAGGCGGCGGGCGCCCGGTACGACTCCAGCCTCGGCTTCAGCGAGGCGCCCGGGTTCGCCGCCGGGATCGCCCGCCCCTTCCGCCCGTACCTGGTGGGCGAGGAGCGCCCGGCGCGGCTGCACCTGCTGCCGCTCGCGGTCATGGACACGACGCTGCACTCCCACCTCGGCCTCGACGCCGCCGAGGCGGGCGCACGGGCGCTGGACGTGCTCGACCGCGTGCGGGTCGCCGGCGGGCGGGCGGCGCTGCTGTGGCACAACACGTACCTCGCCGACGACCGCGCACCCGGCTACGGGCCGCTGTGGGGCGACCTGCTCGACGAGCTGCTGCGCCGCGGCGCGGTGCTCGGACCCGCCGGTGAGCCCGCGCCGCCCGCCCCCGGCGCCCGGCTCGACGGGCGCCGCGTCGTCCACCTGACGAGCGTCCACCGCCCCCGCGACGTGCGGATCTTCCACAAGGAGGCCGCCGCGGCGGCGGCGGCCGGGGCGCGGGCGTGGGTGGCGGCGCCCGCCACGCCGATCCCGCGGAACCGGCGCCTCGCGGCGGGGTGGCGACTCGCCCGGGCCGCGCGGGCCCACGACGCCGACGTCTACCACGTCCACGACCCGGAGCTGCTGCCGGCGGCCCTTTGGCTGGCCCGCACCGGCGGGGCGCCGGTCGTCTACGACGTCCACGAGTACCTGGGGCAGACGACGCGCACCAAGCGGTGGCTGCCGGGTCCGCTGCGGCGTCCCCTCGCCCTGGCGGTGGAGCGCGCCGAACGGTGGGCGGCCGGCCGCCTCGACGGCGTGGTCACGGCCAACGAGGACCTCGCGGCGCGGTTCGCCGCCGCCGGCGCGCACGCCGCCGCGGTCACGAACTCCCCCTGGTCCGGCGCGTTCCCCGCCCCGGAGCCGATGCCCGACGCGCCGGTGGTGCTCTACGTCGGGGGCATCGGGCCCCTGCGGGGCATCGACGTGATGCGGGACGCCTTCGCGCGGGTGGGGACGCCGGGCGCGCGCCTGGTGCTCGCCGGACCGGGCGACCCCGGCGCGATGCCCGACGGCGTGACCGCGCTCGGACGCGTCGACCACTCCGCCGTGCCGGGACTGCTCGCCGGCTGCCGCGTCGCGTGGATCCCGCTGCAGCGCCACGGCAACTACGATCGCGCGGTGCCGACCAAGCTCGTCGAGGCGATGGCCGCCGGTCGGCCCGTGGTGGCGTCCGACCTCGGGCGCATGGGCGCCATGGTGCGCGCCGCGGGGTGCGGCCTCGTGGTGCCCCCCGGCGACGCCGCGGCCCACGCCGAGGCGCTCGACCGCCTGCTCGGCGACCCGGACCTCGCCGCGCGCTTGGGGGCGGCGGGCCGCGCCGCCTTCGTGGACGGCCTCGGCTTCGAGTCGCAGGCGCGCGCCCTGACCACGCTCTACGCCGGGGTGCTGCGCCCGTGAGCACGATCGCCTACGTCTCGCAGTACTTCGTCAGCGCCGACCAGCCGGGGGGCGTCCGCCACTGGCAGCACACCCGCGCCCTCGCCCGCGCCGGCCACCGGGTGAGCGTCATCACCTCCTACGTGCAGCACAAGGAGCGGACGATCCCCGAGCGGTACGCGGGGAGGCGGGTCGTGCACGAGGTCGAGGACGGCCTCGACGTGTGGCGCACCTACTCCACCCCCGGGTACGGCCGCGACCTGCGGTCCCGCGTGGCGAGCTACGGCACGTTCGCCTGGTGGTCGGCGATCGCCTCGGCCCGCACGCCCCGCCCCGACGTGGTGGTGGCCTCGTCGCCGTCGCTGCCGTCCGCCGCCGCCGCCGCCGCGATGGCCGCCGCCCGCGGCGCGCGGTTCGTGCTGGAGGTCCGGGATCTGTGGCCCGACTCGGCGATCGCGATGGGCCTCGTCAACGACGCCCGCACCATCGCCGTCGCCCGGCGCCTCGAGGCCTACTGCTACCGGCGCGCCGACCGCATCGTCGCGCTCACGGAGGGCATCCGCGACGGGATGATCGAGCTCGGCGTCAGCCCCGCGAAGATCACCCTGATCACCAACGGCGTGGACCTGGAGATCGGCGCCGACCCCGTGCCCGCGGCGGCCCCGGTGCCCGACGACGCGTTCGTGGCGATGTACGTCGGCGCCCACGGCACGTACAGCTCGCTGGAGACGGTGCTCGACGCCGCCGACCGGCTGCGGGACCTGCCCCGCGCCCGCGTCGTCCTCGTCGGCGGTGGGGACCGCAAGCCCGCCCTGGTCGAGGAGGCCGCCGCGCGTGGCCTCGACAACGTCGTGTTCATCGACCCGGTGCCGAAGCGCGAGGTGACCGCGTGGCTCGCCCGCGCCGACGTCTGCCTGCTGCCGTACCAGGACAACCCGCTCTTCGCGGGCGCCCTCCCCAACAAGGCGTTCGACTACCTCGGTGCGGCGCGGCCGATCATCGCCGCCGCCCCCGCCGGTGAGCTGACCCGCATGGTCGAGCGGGCCGGGTGCGGGGTCGCCGTCCCCCCGGAGGACGGCGCCGCCCTCGCGGAGGCCATCCGCCGGCTCGCCGTCGACCCGGAGGGCGCCCGCCGCATGGGGGCCGCCGGCCGCGCGTACGCCCTGGAGCACTACGACCGCGCCGCCCTGGCCGCGCGGTTCGTCGCGGTGGTCGAGTCGCTTGCCTGAGGGGGCGGTGGAGCCGGTCGGGGGCCGCGCGAAGCGCGCGCTCGACCTCGCCGTGGCCATCCCCGTGACGCTCGCCCTGTCGCCGCTGCTCGCCGGCATCGCCCTCTGGGTGCGCCGCGACTCGCCCGGCCCCGCGTTCTTCCGCCAGGAGCGCATCGGCTTCGCCGGGCGGCCCTTCCGGGTGCTGAAGTTCCGCACGATGGTCGTCGGCGCCGAGGGGATGGGCGCCGGCCTGGCCGTGACCGACGGCGACAGCCGCATCACCCGGGCGGGGGCGGTGCTGCGCCGCCTCTCGCTCGACGAGCTCCCCCAGCTCTGGAACATCCTGACCGGCGACATGAGCCTCGTCGGACCCCGTCCGACGGTCGCGTCGCAGGTGGAGCGCTACGACGACCGCCAGCGGCGGCGCCTCCTGGCCCGCCCCGGCCTGACGGGACTCGCCCAGGTGAGCGGCCGCAACGCCATCCCGTGGTCGCAGCGCATCGAGATCGACATCGACTACATCGAGCGGTGGAGCATGCGCCGCGACCTCCTCGTCCTCGCGCGGACCGCCCTCGTGGTCCTCGGGCGCGAGGGCACCTACAAGGGCCCGCGCGGCGGGTTCGACCTCCCACCCGGACCCGGAGCCGCAGATGGCTGAAGTCAACGTCCTGCTGACCTGCGCGGGACAGCGCGTGGACATCGTCCGCGCGTTCCGCGCCGCGCTCGCCGCGGGACCCCATTCGGGACGCGTCGTCGTCAGCGACCTCGACCCCCTCTCGCCCGCGCTCTTCGAGGCCGACCTCGTCATCGAGCTGCCGCCGGTCGACGACCCCGGATACGGCGACGCGGTCGCCGCCGCCTGCCGCCGCGAGGGGATCCGGGCCGTGCTGCCGCTCACCGACCTCGACCCCGTCGTGCTGGCGCGGGCCGCCCCCGCGATCCGCGCGGCCGGGGCCGTGCCGTTCCTGCCGTCGCCGGAGGTCGCCCTCGGGTGCCAGGACAAGTGGGAGTGCCACCTGCTGCTGCAGAAGGTCGGCCTGCCCTCCCCCCCGACGTGGCTGCCGGGCGAGGTCGACGTCGCCGACCTGCCGTTCCCCGTGCTGATCAAGCCGCGCCTCGGGTTCGCGGGCCGGCACATCCACCGCTGCGCCGACCCCCGCGAGCTCGAGTTCTTCCTCGGCTACAGCCCCGCGGAGAGCGTCATCCAGCAGGCGCTCCCCGGCCTCGAGTTCAGCATCGACTGCCTCGGCGACCTCGACGGGCGGGCCCTCGGCGCGGTCCCGCGGGCGATGCTGCAGAGCAAGGGCGGGGAGCAGATCAAGGGCGAGACCCTCGACGACCCCCAGCTCGTCGAGCTCGGCGCCTCGACCGTCGAGGGCCTCGGCCTGGCGGGCCCGAGCACAGTCCAGTGCTTCCGCGACGACGGGCGGATCCTCGGCATCACCGACATCAACACGCGCTTCGGCGGCGGCTTCCCGCTGCCGCAGGCCGCCGGGGCCGGCTACCCCCGCATGATCGTCGGGATCGCGGCCGGGGAGCGGCCGGAGCCGCGCCTCGGCGCCCACACGCCGGGGGTGGTGATGACGCGCTACCTCGACCAGACGATCCTCACGCGGGACCCGGGCGGGCTCGTCCCCCTCCCCCCGGTGCTCTAAGGTCCGCCGTCGTGGATCGCGAGATCACCCTCCGTGACTACGGCCGCGTGCTCTGGAGCGGCCGTTGGCTCATCCTGGTCGCCACCGTCGCCGCCGCCGTCGTCGGGCTGCTGCTGACGTTCGTGACGACGACCACCTACACGGCGACGGCCCGCGTCTTCGTGGGCCAGGCGACCACCGTCTCCGGCGCCCCGTTCAGCACGCCGGGCACGAACCCGGCGACCGCGCCGACGACCCTGACCGGCGACAACCTCGTCACCCAGGTGGCGGAGGAGATCGGCGTGACCCCGTCGCGCGTCCGCCGCGGCGTGACGATCAGCGCGCCGCGCGCCCCCGGCGGCGCCGCCGGCAACCAGCCGACGATCGTGACGATCACGTTCGTCGATGAGGACCGCCGGATCGCGCGGGACGGCGCGAACGCCTACGCGGAGGTCGTGAACCAGCGTGCCCTCGCGAACTTCTCGGGCGTGTTCGACACGTACGCCCGCGGGGAGGAGCGCGCCCGCGCCGACGTGACCCGCCTCACCCGGCAGATCACCCAGCTGCAGGCGGAGCTGCGGACCGCCGGCGCCGACGACCGGGCGGTCGTCGCGACGCTGCTCTCCTCGGCCGGCCAGCAGCTCTCGCTCGCCCAGACGACCCTGACGACGCAGGAGCTGAACCGGGCGAAGGCCGAGGCCAACGAGAAGCCGGAGATCCTGTCGCTCTCGGAGAGCCCGAGCTCCTCCAGCAGCGCGCCGAACCGGCTGCGCAGCGTGATCCTCGCGGGGGTGATCGGCCTGCTCGTCGGGGTCATCGTCACCTTCGTCTGGCGCGGGAGCCCGGCCGGTCGCGCCCAGCGTGAGTAGACGCGCCGCCCTGCTCGTCGCCGCCGCGCTCACCGCGGCCGGCGCGGCGGGGTGCGGGGGCGGGGGCGCCGACGCGCAGGAGCCGCCCGCCACCGCCCCGCCGGCGGGCGCCGTGGTGGTGCGGGTCGTCGACGGCGACACCGGCGCGCCCGTCGCGGGCGCCCGGGTCACCGGGTTCCGCGGCCGCGAGGAGGTCGCGCGCGCCGAGTCCGGCGACGACGGCCGTGCCGAGGTCCCCGAGGGGACGCGGTACGTGGAGGCCCGCGCGCCGGGCCGGCCCATGGCCCGCGCACGCGTCGAGGGGGACGCGGTGGAGCTCGGCGTCTACGACCCGGCCCTGCAGAGCCCCGAGTACGGCGGGGGGCCCGAGCGCGACCGCCACGTCCCCGGCGCCGGCGCGCCGCCGCCCGAGGGCGCCCCCACCTGGAGCTTCGAGAGCCGCACGCTGCTGGAGTTCCCGCCGGCGGTGGCCGACGGCCTGGTCGCCATCGGCAACAACGCCGGCCGCGTCTACGCCCTCGACGCCGCGACGGGCGACCTGCGCTGGGCGCGCCGCCAGAAGGGCGAGATCGCCTCGAGCCCCGCGATCGCGGACGGCCGGGTGCTGATCGCGTCGATGGACGGCGCGCTCACCGCCTGGTCCGCGGGGGCGGGGACGCGGCTCTGGCAGTTCTCGACCGGCGGCAGCCCCATCGAGAGCTCCCCCCTGGTCGTCGACGGGCTGGTCTACGTCGGCGCCTGGAACGGCACCCTCTACGCCGTCGACGTCGCCACCGGCAGGTCCCGCTGGACGTTCGCGGCGGCGGCCGACATCAAGGGCAGCGCCGCCCTCGCCGACGGCCGGATCGTGGTCGGCGACTACGCCGGCAACGCCTACGCCCTCGACCCGCGCACCGGCGAGGTCGCCTGGCGCTACACCGGCGGCCAGCGCTTCTACGGCGGGCCGGCGGTCAGCGGCGACACCGTCGTGATCGGCGACGTCGGCGGGTCGGTCATCGCCCTCGACGCCGCGACCGGCGCCGAGCGCTGGCGGCACGACGCGGGCGCGTTCGTCTACTCGACCGCCGCCATCGCGCGAGGGACGGCGTTCATCGGCTCGTACAGCGGGCGCTTCGAGGCCCTCGACCTCGCGACGGGCGAGGTGCGCTGGTCGTTCGACGCCGGCGAGCGGATCTCGGGGTCCGCCACCGTCGTCGACGACGTCGTCTACACCGCGACGCTCTACCGCGACGGCGGGCCGCGCCGCACCTACGGCCTCGACGTGGAGACCGGGGACGTCCGGTTCGAGACGGACGACGGGCGCTACTCGCCCGCCGTCGGCGCCGGGCGGACGCTGTACCTGGTCGGGACGCGGACGCTCGATGCGCATCGGGCGCCGTAGGGCGCTGGCGGTCGCCGGGGGGGTCCTCGGCGTGCTCGTCCTCGCGGCGGCGGTCGTCGCCATCGGCCTCTGGCGCGGCTGGTTCGACGAGGGCAGCGTGGAGGGGACGACGGAGGGCTTCGTCCCCCAGGAGGCGCCGCGCGGGGCGGAGGACGCGGGCTCCTGGCCCGAGTTCGGTTTCGACCCCCGCCGCACGCGGGCGAACCCGGCCCTCGACCTCGCGCCGCCGTTCCGCCGCGCGTGGGAGTTCGACGCCGGGTCGCTCGTCGAGTTCCCGCCGGTGCTCGGGGCCGGGCGGGCCGTCGTCGGCACCAACGCCGGCCTCGCGATCGCCCTCGACCTCGAGACGGGCGAGGAGATCTGGCGGGTCGCGCTGCGCGGGCGGGTGGCGTCGTCGCCCGCCCTCGCCGGGGACCTCGCCCTGTTCACGACCATCCGCGGCGACGTGATCGCCCTCGACGCGGCGACGGGGGAGCAGGCCTGGCGGAGGCGGGTGGGGGGCGCCGTCGAGTCGTCGCCCCTCGTGGTCGACGGCAGCGCCTACATCGGCACCCTCTCCGGCCGCGTGATGAAGCTCGACGCCCGGACGGGCGGCGTGCGGTGGACGGCGCGCGCCACCGGCGAGGTGAAGGCGAGCCTGGCCCTCGCGGGGCGCAACGTCGTGGTCGGCGACTACGGCGGCAACGTCTCCGCCTACCGGGCCTCCGACGGCGCCCTCGCGTGGCGCACCGAGAGCCCCGGTGAGCAGCTCCGCGGACCGGGGCGCTTCTACGGCGGGCCGGCGGTCGCCTACGGGCGCGTCTTCATCGGCAACGTCAACGGCCGCGTCGTCGCCCTCGACCGCGACACGGGCGAGGTCGCCTGGGTGCGGGTGCTCGACGACTTCGTCTACTCGAGCCCCTCCGTCGCCGACGGCCTCGTGCACGTCGGCAGCTACGACCGGCACCTGTACGCCCTCGACGCCGTCAGCGGGCGCATCCGCTGGAGCGTCGACTTCGGCGAGCGCATCTCGGGGTCGCCGTCGGTGATCGGCGACGTCGTCTACGCCTCGACGCTCGCGCGCGTGCCCCGCGAGGGCCGGACCCTCGGCCTGGACGCCCGCACCGGGGAGCAGCTCCTCGACTTCCCCGACGGCCGCTACAGCCCGGCCGTGGCGGTCGAGGGTATCCTCGTCTTGACCGGCGTGCGCACGCTCTACGGCCTGACCCCCCGGTGACCGTCGGCCGTCTCGCGCGGGCGGCGGCGATCGTCGCCCTGTTCGGCCTGCTGTCGCGCGTCCTCGGGTTCGCCCGGGAGATCGTCCTCGCCGCCGCCTACGGCGCGACCGGGACCACCGACGCGTTCGTCAACTCGCTGCTGATCGTGAACTCGGTCGCCGCGGTCCTGCTGTACACGCTCGTCACCCTGATCATCCCGACGTTCCAGCGCGAACGGGCCGACAACGGCACCGAGAGCGCCTGGCGGCTCGTCACGGCCCTCGCGATCTGGGTGGGCGGCGCCCTGGTGGTGCTCGCGTCGCTCGCGGCGATCTGGCCGGAGGCCCCGGCGGCCCTGTTCGGGCTCGACGCGACCCGCGCCGCCGCCACCGCCGACCTGATCCGCATCATGGCCCCCGCCCTCGCGATGCAGGGGTTCTCGGCGATCTTCACCGCGATGCTCCAGATCCACGGCCGCTTCGCGGGGCCGGCGGCCGTCGGCGTCGCGTTCAACGCGGGCGTGATCGTCGCCGTCATCGCCGGCCAGGGCACCATCGGCATCGAGGCGGCCGGCTGGGGCGTCACGATCGGCGCCACCCTCCAGGTGCTGCTCCAGCTCCCCCAGTTCTGGCGGCTGCTGCGCGAGGCGCGGGCCCGCCCGGCGGTCACCCACCCCCGCCTCGGGGCGGTGGGCCTGCTGGCGCTGCCGGTGCTCGGGGCGTCGGTGCTGCAGCAGATCAACAGCTTCACCGACAAGTTCTTCGCGTCGACGCTGGAGGAGGGCCGGGTCGCCGCCCTCAACTTCGCGTCGGCCCTCGGGCAGGCGCCCCGCGTCGCGCTGCTGCTGCCCCTCCTGACCCCGCTGTTCCCCGTCATCGCGAAGCTGGTCTCGGAGGACCGTGAGGCCGACGCGCTCCGGGTCTTCCGGCGCGTCCTCGGGCTGCTGGGCCTCCTGTCGATCCCGATGATGGCCCTGATGGCGATCTACTCCCACGAGATCGCCCAGCTCGCCTTCCAGCGGCGCGCGTGCGGCACGGAGTGCGTCGACGAGATCGCCCCGCCGCTGCTGTTCTACGCCTTCGCCCTGTGGCCGGCGTTCGCGTCGCTGCTGCTGAACCGGACGCTGTCCGCGGCGAACCGCCAGAACGCGATCCTCTGGACCACCGTCGCCACCGTCGCGATCACGATCGTCCTCGACATCGCCCTCCTCGGCCCGATGGAGCAGGCGGGCCTCGCCCTGGCGGCGACGCTCGGCGTCTACGCGAACGCGGCGATGCTGATGGTGCGCCTGCGGCACCACTACCCGCGGGTCGGCGTCCGCGGGCTCGCGGCGCGGCAGGGGCGGCTGCTCCTGGCGGGCGCGCTCGCGGCCCTCACCGCCCTCGCGTCGAACCTGGTGCTGCCGACCGACGACATGGGGTCCCTCGAGATGCTGCCGTCGCTGGTGGTGAAGCTGGCGGTCGCGGTGGCCGTCTTCATCGCCGCCGCGTGGGCGCTCGCCCGGGAGGAGCTGGACGAGGGCCGGCGGTCCGTCGTCGCCCTGGTCACCCGCGGCCGGTAGGGTGGCCGCTGTGCCGACCTCCGTTGTCACCGGCGGGGCGGGGTTCCTCGGATCCCACCTCTGCGACCGGCTCCTCGCCGCGGGTCACCGCGTCATCTGCGTCGACAACCTCGACACGGGGACGCTCGAGAACATCGAGCACATCCGGCAGCCGGAGTTCGCGTTCCTGCAGCACGACATGATCCAGCACGTCACCATCGACGAGCCGGTCGACTACGTGTTCCACCTCGCGTCGCCGGCGAGCCCGATCGACTACCTGCGGCTGCCGCTGCACACCCTGAAGGTGGGGTCGTACGGGACGCACAACGCCCTCGGCCTGGCGAAGCGCCACCGCGCGCGGTTCCTGCTCGCCTCGACGAGCGAGGTCTACGGCGACCCGCAGCAGCACCCGCAGAGTGAGAGCTACTGGGGCCACGTCAACCCGATCGGCCCGCGCGGCGTCTACGACGAGGCGAAGCGGTACGCCGAGGCCCTGACGATGGCGTACCACCGCCAGCAGGGCGTCGACACCCACATCGTGCGGATCTTCAACACCTACGGCCCCCGGATGCGGCCCCACGACGGCCGCGCCATCCCGACTTTCGTCCGGCAGGCCCTCGAGGACAAGCCGCTGACGGTGTTCGGCCAGGGCCAGCAGACGCGGTCGTTCTGCTTCGTCTCGGACCTGATCGAGGGCTTCATCCGCCTCATCGACTCCGAGATTCACACGCCGGTCAACATCGGCAACCCCGGCGAGTTCACCATCCTGGAGCTGGCCGAGGTGATCCTGCGGCTCACCGGGAGCCGCTCCTCGATCGTCTACGAGGCGCTGCCGCAGGACGACCCCACGGTCCGCCGCCCCGACATCGGCCTCGCCCGGAGCCTGCTCGGCTGGGAGCCCACGATCGGGCTGGAGGAGGGGCTGCGCCTCACCCTCGAGGGCATGGGCGTGGAGGTCGCGGTCGCCTGATCCCCCCGCGATCGTCGCGCGTGGCCTGACCAAGCGCTACGGGGGCTTCACGGCGGTCGACGGGATCGACGTCACGATCGGCGCGGGGGAGTGCTTCGGCTTCCTCGGCCCGAACGGCGCCGGCAAGACGACGACGATGCGGATGCTGTCGTGCCTCGCGCCACGCGACGCGGGCCGGCTCGAGGTGCTGGGGCGCGACCCGGACGTGGACCCGCGGGAGCTGAAGCGGAGCCTCGGAGTGGTGGCGCAGGAGACGACGCTCGACCTGGAGCTCACCGTCCGCGAGAACCTCCTCGTCTACGCCCGGTACTTCGACATCCCGCGGGCGGAGGCCGCCCGCCGCGCCGACGAGCTGCTCGGGCTGATGGCCCTCGCCGACCGGGCCGGCGACGCCGTCGACCGCCTCTCGGGCGGGATGCGGCGGCGCCTCCAGATCGCCCGGGCCCTGATCAACCGCCCGCGGGTGGTGCTGCTCGACGAGCCGACGACCGGCCTCGACCCCCAGGCGCGCCACGCGGTCTGGGAGCGTCTGCGGCTGCTGCGGGCCGGGGGCGCGACGCTGGTGCTGACGACGCACTACATGGACGAGGCCGCCCAGCTCTGCGACCGGCTGGTGATCATGGACGCCGGCCGGATCGTGCGGACGGGGACGCCCGCCGAGCTGGTGGCGCGCGAGGCGGGCCGGGAGGTGCTGGAGCTGCGGGTCGCGGAGGCGGACCTGCCGGCCCTGCTCGCCGTCGCCGACGGGCACACCCGCGGGCACGAGGTGGACGGTGCCCTCGTGCTGCTGTTCACCGACGACGCGGAGGCCCTGCACGGGCGCATCCGCGCCGCGGGGGTCCCGGCGGCGTTGCAGGCCGCCCGGCCGGGTGGCCTGGAGGACGTGTTCCTGCGCCTCACGGGCCGGCGCCTGCGCGACTGACGCGGGCGGCGCGCCGGGTCAGGCGGTGCCGGGCACCTCGTCGTCGTCCTCGTCGGCCCACGCGTCGCGCGCCCACAGGGGTGGGCCCCCGAAGCGCTTCGCGAGGAGGATCCCGAGGCCGTACAGGACGATCTGGGGGGCCATGAGCAGCAGCATGCTGAACGGGTCGCCGCCGGGCAGCACCGCCGCGAGGGCGGCGATCACCACGAGCGCGATCCGCCACTGCTTGATGTAGAGGTCGGCCGACGCCACCCCGATCCGCGCGAGGGCGACCATCGCGACGGGGACCTCGAACATCAGCCCCGACGCGAACATCAGCGTCGTGACGAACCCGAAGTACTCCCCGGCGCGGACCTGGGTCTGGAACGTGTCGCCGCCGAAGTTCAGGAGGAAGTCGAGGGCGACCGGCAGGACGACCCAGTAGCCGAACGCCACCCCCGCGACGAACAGCGACGACGCGCCCGCGACGATCGCGAGCATCCGGCGTCGCGACTGGTCCTGCACCGCCGGGATCACGAAGGCGTAGACCTGGTAGAGCCAGATCGGCACCGCGGCGAGGATCGCCGCCCAGAAGCAGACCTTCAGGGTGGTGAAGAAGGGCTCGGTCGGCGAGAGGGTGATGAGGCCCGTGTCCTCGAACCGCTGCGGCAGCGGCTCCTCGAGGAACGCGATCAGCTGCTCGTGGAACGCGTACGCGGCGGCGAACGCCACGACCAGCGCGAGCCCGGCGACGATGAGGCGGTTGCGGAGCTCGTCGAGGTGGTCGACGACGCTGAGCTGCTCGTCGCGCGACGCCCGGCGCAGGCGCCGATCGCCCAGGACCCCCATCTATGCGGGCCGCGGAGTGGCGCTCAGCCTGGATCCGGCGGAGATCGTGGATGCGGGGTGTGAGAGCGCCGCGTCAGGCGGGATTCGGCGTCGCACCGCGAGGGTGACCCCTGCGGTCGCGCCGAATCCCGTCTGGCGTGAGCGATCTCGCGCATCCGCGCCGCGAGATGCGACGGATCCAGGCTCAGGCAGGGTCGGCGGGCCTCGGTGGGGCGTCACCCGGCACCACGACGCCCTCGAGCACGGCGTCGTCGTCCGCGACGACGGGGGTGGTCACCGTCTCCGCCGTCGGGGCGACGGGACGCGCGGGGGTGCTGCGGGGCTCGTCGTCGAGCATCGCGCCCTTGAACTCGCGGATGCCGCGGCCGACGGAGCGACCCATCTCCGGGAGGCGCTTCGGACCGAACACGAGCAGGGCGATCACCAGCACGATCAGGATCTGGATCGGTGAGATGTCCAACATGGATCCCCGGTTCTCGTCGTCGTGGACGATCCAAGGTTAGCCCGCCCCCGTGCCGCCCACCAGCCGGGGCGCCCGACGGCCGGTAATGTCCCGCGGATGGCCGACCCCGCCGCCGACGCCGTCGTCCGCCAGATGCGCGACGCCATCATGGACACCGACCTCAAGCTGCTGCAGGCGGTCAACACCCGCCTCGAGCTCGTCGCCCGGCTGCGCGCGTACAAGCGCTCCCAGGGGATGGACTTCGTGGACCAGGCGCGCGAGGACTGGATGCACCGCTACCTGGCGGCGTCGAACCGCGGGCCCCTGAGCGAGGAGGGCCTCCACGAGATCTACGGGCGCCTCCTCGACCTCACCAAGGCGGAGACCGCCGAGGACGACCCCGCCGGCTGACCGCCGGGGGCCGGGGGCCCTACCCCTCGGTCATGAAGTCGTCGGGGCTCACCTGGTCGAGGAACTCCTTGAACTTCTCGACGACCTCGTCGGTGTCCTCGACCTCGTGCTCGAACTCGATGCCGCTCTCCTCGATGACCTTGTCCGCGGCGAAGATCGGGGCGTTGCTGCGTACGGCGAGGGCGAGGGCGTCGCTCGGGCGGGAGTCGATCTCGATCTCCGACGCGGCGGCGCGCAGGGTGATGAGCGCGTAGAACGTGTTCTCGCGGAGCTCGGTGACCGTGATCTTGGCGATCTCGGCGCTCAGCTCGGAGACCACGTCGGTGAGCAGGTCGTGGGTCATGGGCCGCGGGGTCTCGGCGCCCTGCAGCTTCATCAGGATCGCGGCCGCCTCGGCGTGCCCGATCCAGATCGGCAGGAACTTGTTCCCCGACACGGTCTTCAGGAGGACGATCGGCTGCTTGCCGACCATGTCGAAGCTCACCCCGTAGATGACCATCTCGTGCACGGCGCGCCCTCCGTTTCTCCGGATCCGGGCGGCGGCCCGGGCGTCGATCATAGCCGCGGTCCGGTGGGGCGGCCTCCCCACGGGGCGCGGCGCCCGTGGGGGCCGGACGGGCCCGTGGAGATGGCCCGGCGAGGTTGATACCCTCCCGCGACCCGTACGGGTGGGGGCGATTAGCTCAGTCGGTTAGAGCGCATCTCTGATAAGGATGAGGTCCCTGGTTCGAATCCAGGATCGCCCACTTCACGGCCGGACCGGTCCGGCCGGCTCGCGGAGGTCGTCTCAGGCGTGAGCTCGGGGCTCGGCAGCGCTCCCCAGACGGACGCACGGCGGATCAGCTGCCTGGTCGCCGACGACCACGCCATCGTGCGGGAGGGCCTGCGCCGGGTGCTGTCGCAGATCGACGACATGGTCGTCGTCGGCGAGGCGTCCTCGGGCGAGGCCGCGCTGGAGCTGGTCGCCCGCCGCCGCCCCGAGGTGGTGCTGATGGACGCCCGCATGCCGGGGATGGGCGGCGTCGCCGCCGCCGGGCGCATCACGACGGACCACCCGGAGGTGCGCGTCGTGATGTTCACGGCCCACTCCGAGCAGGACCTCCTGTGGGAGGCCCTGGACGCGGGGGCGCAGGGCTTCGTGCTGAAGGACTCCGAGAGCGCCGCCCTCGTCGGGGCCGTGCGCCAGGTGGTCGCCGGGGAGCCCTACGTGGACCCGCGGCTCGCCCCGGACTTCCTGCGCCAGCTCGCCCGGCCCCGGCCGGGGGGCATCCTGAGCGCCCGGGAGCGGGAGATCCTGCAGATGCTGGCCGACGGCCACTCGAACCGCGAGGTCTCCGAGCGTCTCGTGGTGAGCGTCGAGACGGTCAAGACCCACGTGAAGCACATCCTCGCCAAGCTCGAGGCCGAGCACCGCACCCAGGCGGTCGCCATCGGCATCCGCCAGGCGCTGATCCGCTAGTGGCCCGATTCGGGAGGTCGTCTGCGGGTCCCGAGCGAATCGCGCGCGAGGCAAGGACGCAGGTCAGGCCCGGTATCGGGAATACCGGGTCTGCCGAGGACGCAGCATCGCGCCGCGATGCAGCCGGGAGCCGCCACCGAACTCCTGCATCGGGACACTGACGCCATGGCGGCGCGCGGAAGCGGCGGCGCGGCGGCCCTCGCCGGCATCGTCGCGCTGGTCGGCGCCGAGGCGGACCTGGAGCAGGCCCTCCCGCGGGCACTCGACGTCGTCGCCGCCGCGACGGGCGCCGCGACGGTGGCGATCTACCTCGGCGACCCGGCGGCCGGCGGGCTGGAGCTGCGGGGCGTCGGCGGCCCGGGCGACGGGGGGACGCGCCCGACCACGGGGTTGCGTCCCGCGACGGCGCCGGGGGTCTGCGCCGCGCTGGCGGCGGGACGGGACGCCGACGAGGGGGCGCTCGGGGACGAGCTGGAGGCCCTCGGGCTGGAGGGCGGCCGCATCCTGCCGACGCGTGTCGGGGGCCGCACCGTCGCCGCGCTCGGGCTGGCGCCGGCGCCGCTGCAGGACGACGACGACGCCACCTCGCTGCGCACGGCCGCCCAGTTCCTCGGTCTCGGATTGCGGAATACGCAACTCGCTTCGGGTGTCCGGGACCGGGTGCGGGAGCTCGACCGCCAGGCGGTGCAGCTCGGGGCGTTGACCGAGGTCGCCCGCCGGGTGGCGGCGGCCCTGGAGCCGGCCGACGCCCACCGCGTCGTCGTCGCGGAGGCCCGGGCCCTCGTCCGCGCCCACCGGGCGGTGCTGCTGCTCCCGGGTCGCGGTGGCGGGCTGGAGGTCGTCGCGGCGGAGGGGCCGGACGCCGACGACCCGCTGCTCGACGAGGAGATCGCCCGGGCGAGGGCGGGATCCGCCGGGCGGCGGGGGCGGGGCGTGGCGGTGCCGATCGCCGTCGCGGAGGGCCCGGGTGCGGCGGGGATCGGGGTGCTGGCGGTGCGCCGCTCCCACGGGGGGCCGTTCGACGAGGACGACGTCGAGCGCCTCCGGGGCCTCGCCGACCAGGCGGCGATCGCCCTCGCGAACGGCCGCCTGCTGTCAGATCTGCGGCGCGAGCAGGAGGAACGCCGGTCCCTGGCGGCCGCGATCGTGCTCGCCCAGGAGCAGGAGCGGCGGCGGATCGCGGAGGACCTCCACGACGGGCCGGTGCAGGAGCTGGTCGGGGTGGGCCTGCTGCTCGACGCCCTCGCGGGGGACCTGGCGCCCGCCGCGCCGGGCGCCGTCGAGGACGTGGAGCGCGCCGCGGCGGCGGCGCGCGAGTCGGTGCGCGGCCTGCGCCGGGCCATCGCCGATCTGCACCCGCTCCTGCTGGAGCAGCTCGGCTTCGCGGCCGCGGTCCGCTCCCAGCTGGAGCGCCTGGAGTGGGCGGGCGTGGAGGTCGAGGTGGACGTCGCCGCCGCCGACCGCCTGCCGGAGACGGCCCGCACCGTGGCGTTCCGGATCGTGCAGGAGGCGATCGCCAACGTCGCCCGCCACGCCGCGGCGACCCACGTCACCGTCCGCGCCGCACGCCGGGGGGAGGACGTCGTCGTCGAGGTGCGCGACGACGGCCGGGGGTTCGATCCCGAAGCCCCCCGCGCGGGCCTGGCGGCGGGGCACCTCGGGCTGGCGGCCATCGAGGAGCGGGCACGCCTCGCCGGCGGGGTGCTGTCGATCCGCTCCAACCCGGGTGCGGGGTCGGTGGTGGAGCTGGTGCTGCCCGCCGCGGCCCCCGCGGCGGGGTCCGGTCAGGCCGGTGGCGACCCGAGCCGGTCGAGTGCGGCCGACAACGCGCCCTCGTCGGCGAACCGGAGCTCGACGACGACCTGACCTCCGCGCGCGGTCCGCACCCGCACGGGGGTGTCGAACGCCGTGCCGAAGGCCTCGAGCGCCGCGTCGCCGAGGGGCGTCGGGGCCACCGCCGACGCGGAGGGCGACGGCGCCGCGGCCTCCTCGCGGGCGAGGTCCTCGGTGCGGCGCACCGACAGGTCCTCCGCGACGACCCGCTCCGCCAGGCGCGTCCGGCGGGCGGGGCCGTCGGCCATCAGGATCGCGCGGCCATGGCCCTCGCTGATGGTCCCGGTCGCGATCATCTCCTGCACGCCCTCCGGCAGCTCCAGCAGCCGGACGAGGTTGGAGACCGCGGGGCGGCTGCGCCCGAGACGTGCGGCCAGCTCGCCGTGGCTCTGGCCGAAGTCCTCGACGAGGCAGGCGCATGCCTGCGCGACGTCGATGGGGCTGAGGTCCTCGCGGACGACGTTCTCGACGAGCGCCAGCTCCAGGCGCTCGCGGGCGTCGACCTCGCGCACGACCGCGGGCACCCGCTCCAGCCCGGCGAGCCGTGCGGCGCGCCAGCGCCGCTCACCCGCGATGAGCTGGTGGTTCCCCGCGGCGTCGGCGGGACCGACGACGACCGGCTGCAGCACCCCGGTGGCCCGGAGCGACGCGGCCAGGGCCTCCAGGGCCTCGGGGGCGAGGGTCGCCCGCGGCTGGTCGGGGTTGGGGGTGATGGCGTCGAGCGGGATCTCGAGCAGGGTCCCGCCCGACGTCGCGGCGCGGGCGGACGCGCCGTCGCCGAGGAGGGCCTCGAGGCCCCGGCCGAGGCCGCGCCGTTCGCGTGCGGGGGCGTCAGCCACGGGCGGCGACCTCCTTTGCGGCCTCGAAGTACGCGTCGGCGCCCGCGCAGTGCGGGTCGTACCGGATGACCGGCTCGCCGTAGGACGGCGCCTCGGCCAGGCGGACGTTGCGGGGCACCACGGTGCGGAACGCGAGTTGCGGGAAGTGGCGCCGGACCTCGCCGATGACGTCGCCGCTGACCCGGGTGCGCGAGTCGTGCATGGTCATGAGCATCCCGGTCACCCGGAGACCGGGGTTCAGCCGCTGCTGGACGCCGGCGACGGTCTCCATGAGCCGCGACAGGCCCTCCAGCGCGTAGTACTCGCACTGGACCGGCACGATCAGGCGGTCGGCGGCGGCGAGGGCGTTGACCGTGAGCAGGTCGAGGGACGGCGGGCAGTCGAGGAAGACGTAGCGGTACCGCTCCCGGGCCGGCGCCAGGGCGCGCGCCAGGATGCGCTCGCGGTCCGGGCGGTTCGGCAGCTCGACGGCGGCGCCCGCGAGGTCGGACGACGACGGCACCAGGTCGAGGTTCGGGACGCTCGTGTGGACGACCGCGTCCTCGACCGGGACGCCGTCGAGCAGCACGTCGGCGATCGTCACCCGGTCGCGCCCCGAGACGCCGAGCCCGCCGGACGCGTTGGCCTGGGGGTCGGCATCGACCAGCAGCACGGACGCGCCGGCCTCGGCGAGGCAGGCGGCCAGGTTGACGGCGGTCGTCGTCTTGCCGACCCCGCCCTTCTGGTTGGCGACGGCGTAGATCACGAGTCCTCCCCCAGGGGGCGCTTGGCGGCGCGCCCGGGCGGGCGCGGGAACCGCGCGGGTGTCGGGGCGACCTTCACGAACGTCTGCAGGCGGCGGCGGGCGCCCGGGAACGGCTCGACCGCGGCGATCCCGGCGGGTTCGAGGCCCAGCTCGGCGGCGGCGCGCGCGCCGGCCGCCTCGCGCGCCGGGTCGTCGTCGTCGCCGCGCCAGGCGACGACGGAGCCACCCACGGCGACGAGGGGCGCGGCCAGCTCGAGGGCCACGGGCAGGGGCCCGAGGGCGCGCATCGTGGCCAGCGGGAAGGTCTCGCGCTCGCGTTCGGCGAGGTGCTCGGAGCGGTCGGCCACGACCCGCACATTAGGGATCGTCGCGGACGCCCGGCGCAGCCAGTCGGCCTTCCGTCCCTCGCTCTCGACGAGGGTCACGGCCAGCTCGGGACGGGCGATCGCGAGGGCCAGGCCGGGGAAGCCGACGCCGCTCCCGATGTCGACGAGCGCCGTCGCGGAGGCGACGGCGGGCAGGGTGAGCCCCGCGAGGCTGTCCGCCAGATGGCGGTCGATGCCCGGGCCGGTCCCCGCGATCGCGGTGAGGTTCTGGGGCTCGGCCGCGATGAGGTCGAGCAACGCGAGCATCCGCCCGGCGTGGCCCGGGTCGAGCGTCAGGCCGAGTCCCGCCACGCGGGTGGCCAGGTGCGCCGCGTGACCCCCTGTTTCACGTGAAACCGGGGGGTCCGGGGTCATCCAGGCGCGCCGGTTTCACGTGGAACCGGTGGGGACGGCGTCACTCGGCGGGCTCCACGATGATCCGGCGGCGGGGCTCGTCGCCCTCGCTGCGCGTCACGACGTCCGTCCGCTCCTTCAGCGCCATGTGGACGATCCGCCGGTCGTGCGGCGTCATCGCGTCGAGCTCGATCTCCTCGCCGAACTCCACGGCCTCGGCGGCGGCCTGCGCCGCGAGGTCCTGGAGGGCCGCCTCCCGCCGCGCGCGGTAGCCGTCGGCGTCGAGGCTCACGCGGCGGCGGTTCCCGGCCTCCGCGCGGCTCGCGACCTGGGACAGCAGGTACTGCAGCGCGTCGATCGTCTCGCCGCCACGTCCCACGAGCGCCGACGTCCCCTCGCCCTGCACGTCGACCTCGATGTCGTTGCCCTCGTCCCCCGGCGACACGACGACGGTCGCGTCGAGTCCCATCCCCTCGACGACGGCCTCCACCACCTGGGCGACGGCGGCGGCGCCGGGCCCCTCGGCCGTGATCTCACTCGTGCCCATGGTCCACCCCCGGCTCAGCGCTTCTTCTTCTTGGACCGGGCCTGCGCCGGGCGGGAGCCCTTCGCCGGACCCTTGCCGCCCTGGCCCTTCGGCCGCGGCTGACGACGGTTCCCGGCCGCACCGTTCCCCCCGGTGCCGTTCGACGGCGCGACCGGCGCCTCCTCCGGCTCCGGCGCGGTCACGGCCTCCGGGGCCTCGGTCGCCTCGGGGGCGTCGAGCGCCTCGCCGGCGTCGTCCGGCTCCGGGGTGGTGACGGGCTCGTCGGCGCTCGTGCCCCCACGGCGGCGACGGCGACGCGGCGCGGCGACGGGCGTGGTGGCCTCGTCGTCGTCCCCGGTCGCGTCCTCCTCGCCGTCGGTCAGCGCGGCCACGCCGGCGGTCTCGGCCCGGGGCGGCGTGCGGGAGCCCTTCTTCTGCTGCGGGGGCGGGTTCTTGCTGTTGAACTTCTCGACCTCGTCGGGGTCCGCGAGGTGCAGCCCGATCCGGTGCCGCATGACCAGCTGCTGGCCGGCGGTCCAGAGGTTGGTGGTCATCCAGTAGAGGACCAGGCCCGACGGGACCGGGAACTGGAAGACGAAGATCACGACGACCACCGGCAGGATCCGCATGATCCGCCGCTGGGACTCGGGCATGTTCGGCGTCGCCGACAGCTCGGTCGACAGCAGCTGGCTGATGGCGTAGATCGCCACGATGACCGCGGCGCCCCAGCCGATCTCGGTCAGCTCCAGGCGGATGTCCGGGATGACCCACATGAACGAGAGCGAGTCGCTCGCCCCGCTCCCGACGACCGCCTCCTCGGAGAACTCCCGCAGCACGTAGTACAGCGCGATGAAGATCGGCAGCTGCGCCACGAGCGGCAGGCACGAGGCGAACGGGTTGATCTCGTTCTCCTTGTAGAACCGCATCAGCTCCTCGTTGAGCTTCTGGCGGTTCCCCTTGTACTTGCGCTGCAGCTCCTTCAGCTGCGGCGCGACCATCTGCATGCTCCTCATCGAGGAGTACTGCTTGATGACCAGGGGGAGGAGAGCGGTCCGCACGATGACCGTCAGCACGACGATCGACCAGCCGTAGGTGAGGTTGGCGTTCTCGTGCAGGAAGTCGAGGAGGCTGCGGAGCGGGTCCTCGAGGAGCTGGAGCGGGTTCACGAGCGGAAGAGCCTCTGATCGGCGGGGTAGTCGACGCCGCCGTGGCTCCACGGGTTGCAGCGCAGCAGGCGCCACCCGGCCAGGACCACGCCGCGCACGGGGCCGAACTCACGGATCGCGCCCGCCGCGTACGCCGAGCAGCTCGGGTGGTACTTGCAGCGCTGGGGGATCAACGGCGAGATCGCACGCTGGTAGAGCCGGATCGGGGCGATCAGGAGGGTCCTCACGCCGCGCTCGTGGCGGTCGCGCGCTCGGCGAGCTCCGCGAGGCGGGCGCCCAGGGCGGCCGATCCACGCTCCTCCACGTACTCCGCGGCGCCGGGACGCGCGATGACCACCACGTCGATCCCCCCCGGCAGGCCGGGGGCGATGGCCGCGAACTGCTCGCGCAGCACCCGCTTCACCCGGTTGCGCTCCACCGCGCCGCCGACCTTCTTCGACACGGACAGCCCCAGCCGGGCCGGGGCGTCCCCGGGCCGGTCGTCGCGGGAGAAGGCGTAGACCACGAGATGGCGGTTCGCTGCCGAGCGACCGCGGCGGTAGACCGCGTCGAAGTCGCCCGACCGGGTGATCCGCGCACGGCGCCGCGGAGCGGTGCCGGCGTCGCTCACGGGTCAGGCCGACAGGCGCGCACGGCCCTTGGCACGGCGGCGCTTGAGCACCGCCCGGCCGGCACGGGTGCTCATCCGCACCCGGAAGCCATGCGTCTTACTCCGCTTGCGCCGATTGGGCTGGTAGGTCCGCTTCACGCGCGCCGCACTCCTCGTAGGGCCGTTCCCGGCATCCATATCCGGGCAGGGCATCGCCCGCCGGGGGTGAGCGAGCATAGCAAAGGCCGCCGGGGCTCCGGGACCCCGTCCCGACGGCGCCGCAACGGCCCTCGACGGGGGCCCCCGGAGCGTGTATCAGGCGGCCGCGAAAATCCCTCCACACGTGTGGACACGCCTGTGGACAGTGGCTCCGATGCTCGGTGGGGAGCGGGATCCTGTGTCACGTGACGATCGTCATCAGGGCGGGTTTCGCGCGATTTCGCCGCTCCGACGTGCATTCGTTCTCCACAGGCCACCGCGGGGGGTTCCGGTGGCCGGGGGGACCGGGTTAGAGTGCCGCCCCCCACCCCCCGGACGATGCCCACGACCCTCACCCTCACCACGCCGATCGCCGCCGCGCGCACCTCGCCCGCGGAGCGTCCCGGCGTGCGGTTGGCGGTGTACGCGGGCCCCGCCGAGCCCCCCCGGATCGACCATCTGGAGGACGACGACGCGGTGGCCCTGATCGAGGTCGTCTGCGACGCGGTGTACGAGCACTCGCCGCTTCCGGCCCCGGCCGTCCGTGAGATCGTCGAGAACCTCGTCCACGCCGGCTTCGCCGACGCGGTCGTGAGCGTCCTCGACGGGGGCCACACCGTGCGGGTCAGCGACCACGGACCCGGCATCGACGACCCGTCCCGTGCCCGGACCCCCGGCTTCACGTCCGCGCGGGCCGAGGCCCGGGCGATCGTCCGCGGCGTCGGCGGCGGACTGCCCCTCGCGGACGCCCTGCTGGCGGACGCCGGCGGGACGCTGGAGATGACCCCCAACCTCGGGGGCGGCGTCGTCGTCACCCTGCGCGTCCCGCCCCCGGACACGACCCCCGCCGAGCCCGTCCCCTCGGGGACGGCGCGCATGATCCTCGCGCTCCTACTCGAGGTCGGCAGCGCCGACGCCGAGCGGCTCGCCCGCGAGCTCCACGCCTCGCGCTCCGAGTGCGGCCGCGAGCTCGCGGCACTGCAGCACCGCGGACTGGTCGTCCGCGAGAGCGGAGGCGCCCGCCGCCTCACCGAGGCCGGCGCCGCACTCGTCGCCACCCTCTTCTAGAGCACCCCTCCCGGACCCCGCCC